>JAGRMS010000249.1 GCA_020441135.1 Pseudooceanicola sp. | reverse complement strand
CCTCGGCCAGCTTCTGCTTCATGATCCCGCGCACCCCGACAAAGCGGGTGGATTCGTTGGCGATCAACTGCTTGTAGGTTTCGGTCGCCTTCTTGCGGTCGCCGGCCATCTCGGCCGCCTGGGCGGTCAGCAGGTTGGTCAGTTCGGGCTTGCGCAGGTATTTCTCGGCGCGCGCCGCCTTGCTCATTGCCACGCGCCCTTCGCCGGACGCCAGTGCCATCAGACCGTCGGACAGTGCCTGGTAGCCCTTGCGTTCGCGACCGCGGTCGAAATAGCGCGACACCGCGGTTTCGTCGCCGCTGAGGAAGCGCAGCACGGCGATGGTGAGCGAGGCGAGTTTCAGCACGACCCAGAGCGCCAGCAGCAGGGCCAGCACGCCGATCACCGATTGCAGCGGCCCGAGGGTGTATTCCACCCCGGCGAAGGTGACGCGGACACCGCCGCCGGTTTCGAGCAGCCAGGTGGCCCCCAGCGTGAGGGCGGCGATCAGGGCCACGAAGACAAGGATCTTGATCAGCGACCAGAGCATGTGTGTCCCCTTATTTCGCGGCCAGGGATTGCGCGAGTGTGTCGGCGGCGGCCAGGGCGGATTGCCGGGCGCGGGCGTCGGCGATCCAGGCGGTCATCTCGGCCCTTGCCGCCTCGGGAAGCGTGTCGAGTTCGCTCAGCGCCGTGTCGATGCGCCCGTCGGTCACGGCGGCCTCGGCACGGGACAGCACGGCGTCCGGGTCGTCGCCGGACCGAGGCTGGACCGAGCGGGCGCCGAACTGGCGGGCGAGGAAGGCGCTGAAACCGGGGTTGTCGCCCTTGCTCGATTCGCGGGCGGCGGCGAGCGCGCGGCGGGCGGCGTCGGGGAAGGCGGCGCGCAGGGCGGCGAGGGTCGGCACGCCCGCCTCGGCCCCGGCGGTGAGGTCGCCGGGGATATCGAGGCCCGAATCACGCAGTTCCGCCAGCATGGGCGCGTAGGGGTCGCCGCCGACCAGCGCGGTTTGCAGGCGGGTCATGGCGTTGCGCTGGGCGGCCAACTGGCGGGATTGGCCGGCCTCGGCCTCCATGTCGCGGGCCTGGCTGACGTAACGGTCGACCTCGGCGCGCTGCGCTTCCAGCGCCGCCTGCATCCGCTGCAACTCGCGTTCATAGGCGGCGATGGCCTCGGGAGAGACGCCTTCGCTGATCGGGCGCTTTTCCAGTTCGGTGAAACGGGATTCGAGGTTGGATAGGGTCTGTCCGAGGGTTTCGACTTGTCCGCCCAGCGGCTCCATAGCGCTAAGGCGGGCGTCGAGGGGGGCGAGGTCGGGCAGCTTGATCGCGCCGACCTGTTCGCGCAGGGCAGTAAGATCGCCGGATTGGTCGGTGATCTTCGCCTCGAGCGCGCCCAGTTGAGCCGCGTAATCGGGTGTGCGCCAGCCCGGCGGCAGCATGGGGTCGAGGATGCCCGCCTTGCCCGCGACAAAGCCGATCACGGCGGCGACGACGCCGCCCAGCAGGGCCGCGCCAAAGCCGCCGCGGCGTTCCGCCGGCGGCTCGCTGGGGGGCGGTTCAACCGCCGTTGGCTGTTCCGAGACGGGTTCCTCGCCAATCGGTTCGGCTTCGACCGCTTCGTCCACGGGTTCGGTTGGGGCGAAGGGATCGCCGTCGATTTCCCTTTCGGACTTCGGATCGCTTGCCACCTGCTGACACCCTTTCGAATCTGGAACCCCTGACGCGGCCTTGGAAAAGTCTACTGTGCCGCCCCGCCCCCCTCAACCCGGCTCAGCCGGGCGAGACAGTCGGTCACGCCCCGCGCCATTGCCCGTGCATCCGGGGCGCCCGCCACAGAGATGGTTGCAAAACCCTGTCCCCGCAACGGTTCCGCCGTTGCCTCGCTTATGGCGACAACGTGCAGATGGGCGCGACGTTCCACGGTTTGGGCGAAGTGCTGGGCGGATCGGGGTGAAAAGATGGGCGCGATGATGGGGGTTTCGGTGGCCAGAAGTGTTTGAGCCTCGTCTGCGAGGTCGTTTTGCGTCTGCCGGTAGAGCGTGATGGCGCGGGTTTCGATTCCCGCCGCGCTGAGCCGTTCGGCCACCTGGCCGCGCCGGTGTTCTCCTGCGAGATGCAGCAGGGGCGGCGTCGGGCGGGTTTGCAGGAGCGCCTGAACCAGCGCGTCGGCGTCGCCGCCCATCGCCTGCGCCGACCAGCCGGCCTGCCGGGCGGCTTGGGCGGTGGCCTCGCCGATGCAAAAACAGGGCAGGGTGCGGTCGATGGTCAGCTGCGCCGCGATGGTCACGGCATTGCCTGATGTGAAGATGATCCCCTGCGCGTTGTCCAGAACCAGAGTCTGTGCGGCGGTTTCGATCCCGATCAGCGGGGCGATCACCACCCGGACGCCCTCGGGCAGGAGGGCCGCGAAGCGGTGCGAGGCGGCCTCGGGGCGGGTCAGCAGCACGACGGGTCGCAAGGACATGACAGGCCCCGGGATTGTGAGCGCGAAGTGTGGGTGATACCTGCAAGGCAGGCTTGACGCAACCGGGCGGGCATGATGCGCGAACCCCTGACGGTTCTGGGACTGGAGAGCAGCTGCGACGACACCGCCGCCGCCGTGGTCCGGCGCGGGCAGGTGATGTCGTCGGTGGTGATCGGCCAGGGCGGGCTGCACGATGCATTCGGCGGGGTGGTGCCCGAGATCGCGGCGCGGGCCCATGCGGAAAAGCTGGACGTTGCGGTGGCGCAGGCGCTGCGCGAGGCGGGATTGGCGCTGGACGAGATCGACGCGATCGCTGTCACTTCCGGGCCTGGGCTGATTGGCGGAGTCCTGGCGGGGGTGATGTGCGCCAAGGGGCTGGCGGCGGCGACAGGGCTGCCGCTGATCGGGGTGAACCATCTGGCGGGGCACGCACTGACGCCAAGGCTGACGGACGGGCTGGCCTATCCCTATTTGATGCTGCTGGTGTCGGGCGGGCACTGCCAGTTCCTGATCGTGCGCGGGCCGCAGGAGTTCACGCGGCTGGGCGGCACCATCGACGACGCGCCGGGCGAGGCTTTCGACAAGGCGGCGCGGTTGATGGGCCTGCCCCAGCCGGGCGGGCCGTCGATCGAGGCAGCGGCGACGGCGGGCGATCCCAGGCGGTTCGCCCTGCCGCGCCCGCTTTTGGATCGGGACGACTGCAACCTGTCGTTTTCCGGGCTGAAGACCGCCGTGCTGCGCCAGCGCGACGCGCTGGTGGCAGAGTGCGGCGGGCTGCGTCGGGCCGACCGCGCCGACCTTTGCGCCGGGTTCCAGGCGGCGGTCTGCGATGTGTTGGCGGACCGGATGCGGCGGGCTTTGCGGCTCTACATGGGGGAAAACCCCTCTGCGCCCGCCGTGGCCGTGGCCGGGGGCGTTGCAGCCAACATGGCGATCCGGGCCCGGCTGGAGGCGGTGGCGCAGGAGGCCGGCGCGCGGTTCACCGCCCCTCCCTTGCGGCTTTGCACCGACAACGCCGCGATGATCGCCCATGCGGGGATCGAACTGTTCGACGCGGGCGTGCGGGATGACATGACCCTCTCGGCCCGCCCGCGCTGGCCGCTGGACCAGTCGCAGGCGCCTTTGATCGGCAGCGGGCGCAAGGGGGCCAAGGCATGAGGGTCGGGGTCGTCGGGGCCGGGGCATTCGGAACGGCGCTGGCAATCGCGCTGGGGCGCAATGGGGCGGTGACGCTCTGGACCCGTTCGGCGGACCATGCGGCGCAGATGGCGGCGACCCGGCGGAACGAGTCGCGCCTGCCCGGTGCGGCGCTGCCCGATGGGGTGAGGCCCACCGCCGACCCCGCCGACCTGGACGCGGCAGAGGTGCTGCTTCTGGCGATGCCGATGCAACAGATGCGCGCGGCGCTGGCTGGTCTTCCAATCAAGGGCCGCCCGCTGGTGGCCTGCTGCAAGGGTATCGAGCTGGCGACCGGCCTTGGCCCCACCGGCGTCATCGCCGGGGCCGCGCCGGGGGCCATTGCCGCCTTGCTGACGGGGCCGAGTTTCGCGGGCGAGATCGCGCGCGGCTTGCCGACCGCGCTGACGCTGGCCTGCGCGGATGCGGAACAGGTACAGACCCTGCAAAGGGCGTTGTCCACCGAAACCCTGCGCCTCTACCGCACCACGGACACCGCGGGCGCGGAACTGGGCGGGGCGCTGAAGAACGTCATGGCCATCGCCTGCGGCGCGGTGATGGGCGCGGGCCTGGGCAATTCGGCCCGCGCCGCGCTGCTGACGCGAGGCTATGCCGAGATGCTGCGCATCGCCGCCG
>JAGRMS010000248.1 GCA_020441135.1 Pseudooceanicola sp. | reverse complement strand
ATTTCGCCAAGGCCATCGCGGCGGGGGCCTCCTGCGCCATGGTCGGCAGCATGATCGCGGGGACGGATGAATCCCCGGGCGAGGTCATTCTCTACCAGGGCCGCAGCTTCAAGAGCTACCGCGGCATGGGAAGCCTCGGCGCCATGGCGCGCGGATCGGCAGACCGCTATTTCCAGAAGGACGCGGCCAGCGACAAGCTGGTGCCCGAAGGGATCGAGGGGCAGGTGCCCTACAAGGGCACGGCGGCGGCGGTGATCCATCAGCTGGTCGGCGGCCTGCGGGCGGCGATGGGCTACACGGGCTGCGCCACGGTGGACGAGATGCGCCGCAACTGCCAGTTTGTGAAGATCACCGGGGCCGGGCTGAAGGAAAGCCATGTCCACGACGTGACCATCACCCGCGAAAGCCCGAACTACCGGGTGATGTAGTGACCCCGGCGGCGCGGGTTCAGGCGGCGATCGAGTGCCTCGACCGCATTCTCGACGGCGCGCCTGCCGAGCAGGTGCTGACGGGCTGGGCACGCGGCAGCCGCTTTGCCGGGTCGGGCGACCGCAACGCCGTCCGCGATCATGTCTTCGACGCCCTGCGCGCGCGCCGCTCGCTGGCCGCGCTGGGCGGCGGTGACACCGGGCGCGCGATCCTGCTTGGTCTGCTGCGCCGGGACGGGGTGGACCCGGATTCGCGGTTCACCGGAGAACCCTACGCCCCGAAACCCCTGTCCGAAACCGAGCGCAGCGGTGGCCGCCCGCCGCTCGCCGGCGCCGAAGCGGCGGACCTGCCGGACTGGCTATGGCCGCGTTTCGTCGACAGCCTGGGGGCGGATGCCGCCGCCGCGGCCCAGGCCATGCAGCGCCGCGCGCCGGTCCACCTGCGCGTGAACCTCCTGCGCGCTGACACCGGCACGGCCCTTGCCGCGCTGGAGCGCGACGGCATCGCCGCCGAACGGCACCCCGCGGCCTCCGCCGCGCTGGAAGTCACCTCCGGCGCGCGCCGGGTCCGCGGCAGCCGGGCGTTCCTGGACGGTCTGGTCGAGCTTCAGGACGCCGCCTCGCAGGCCGTCGTGGAAATGCTTCCCCTTCGGGACGGCATGAAGGTGCTGGACTTCTGTGCCGGTGGCGGCGGCAAGACGCTGGCCATGGCCGCGCGGGCAAAGCTGACCCTCTTCGCCCATGACGCCGCTTCGCAGCGCCTGCGCGACCTGCCTGAACGGGCGCGCCGGGCGGGGGCATTCGTGTCCCTGGCGGCCGATCCGGCGGCCGCTGGCCCATTCGATCTGGTCCTTTGCGACGTTCCCTGTTCCGGCAGCGGCTCGTGGCGGCGCGCGCCCGATGCGAAGTGGCGCCTGAGGCCCGAAGACCTGGACCGCCTCCGCCGGACGCAAATGGATATCCTGGACCGGGCGTCCGCTCTGCTGGCCGATGGCGCCACGCTGGCCTATGCCACCTGTTCGGTCCTGAAGCAGGAAAACGAAGACCTCGTTCGCACCTTCGTCTCCGGCGCACCGCGCGAAATTTCGGACGAACGGCGGTGGAACGTGACCGGCGGAACCGATGGATTCTACGCCGCACATCTGACCTGAGCCAGGTATCGGCGGATAGCGGCCATGACTGCCGCACTCCATCCGTTAACCTTGAATTAACCATTGGCAACCGATTGTGGACGCGCAGACAACGACCGGAGTCTCCCGCGCGTGCAGGCCGAGACCACCAGCAGGCTGCCCGAACGGCAGAACCGCACGCGCCTCGCGGTGCGTGTCGCGGCGCTTGCGCTCGGCGCGGGGATCGCCCTGGTGGCTGTCGTCCTCGCCGGCTTCCCCGAACCGATGCCCAGGCTCGTGCTGGTGGCTGTCCTGACCTCTCTCATGCTGGCCGCCGCCGCCGCCGGGCGGCACGGTCTTCGCCAGTATCGCCGCAGGGCAGAGACCGCGCTGATCGCCGATCTTGTCAGGCACGACCCGGCCCCGGCGCTGCTTGTGGCGGACGATGGCGGCATCCTTTCGCTCAACGAGGCGGCATGCTCCAGGTTCGGTGGGGCCAAGGGCAATGCCCTGTCCCATTGCCTGCGTGGCCTTGCCGCCAATCCCTCGGCGCTGATCTTCCGCCTCCACGCCCGCGCCCGCCTGTCCAGGACCGCACACGAGGACATCGCCGCGCCCGGCGGCCCGCTGCGCCTCTCGGTCGCGGCCCTGTCGTCCGGCTACCTCTGGCGGATCGGCAACCCGCCCGGCGCGGCGGCCCCTCGGGGAGAGCGCGATGCCTTCCCCGTCCCGGCGCTGACGGTCGCGCGCTCCGGCGCGATCCTGACGATGAACAGGGCCGCCCGCGCGCTGGTCGGCGGCCGCGCAAAGACGATCGACGCCCTGTTTGCCCGGCAACCCCTGGTCTCGGGCGAAGCCAACGAGATCGTCACCGCATCGGGCGCCTTCGGTGTGGCCGTCGCTTGCAGGGAATTCGGCGAGGGGCGGTGCGAGCTTTTCGTCCTGCCGGTGGCCCGCGACGCGTCCAGGGGATCGGGGGCCATTGCCTCGCTCCCGGTGCCGATGATGAAGATCGCGCCCTCGGGCCGCATTCTCGCCGTCAACGACCAGGCGCGGGCGCTGCTTGGCTTGGACATCGGCCCGGACACCCGGCTGGGCGATCTGATGGAGGGGCTGGGACGCCCGATCGAGGACTGGCTCCATGCCGCGGGCGCGGGTTTCGCCGACAAGAACTCGGAATTCCTGCGCCTCAGCCGCAACGATGCCGAAGTCTATGTCCAGGTCTCGCTCGGCCGCGTGACCGAGGACGGCGAGCCGGTGCTGATCGCCCTGCTGAACGACGCGACCGAACTCAAGACGCTCGAGGCGCAATTCGTGCAAAGCCAGA
>JAGRMS010000247.1 GCA_020441135.1 Pseudooceanicola sp. | reverse complement strand
CGGCGCGAGGGCTGGACATAGGCGGCGGCCCATGGCGTGCTTCCCAGCGAGCGCAGCGTGGTCGCCGGGTGAAACGTCCCTGCCCCGACCTCCATGTCATAGGGTTGCAGCACCGCGCAGCCCTTCGAGGCCCAGTAGGACTGGAGCCGCAGGATGATCTCCTGGAACGAGCGCGGAGCGCCTTGGGATTGGGTCATCGTCAGGGATCCTGCCTGTGGAAGCGCGCCGCCTTCCTATGCGCAGCGGCGGTTCGGGTCAACGTCATGCGGGGGCGCAACAGGCTGCGAAAATGGCCCGGAAAGGCATGGTCAACCCAGCGCATTCGTGGTTGATTGCGCCCCGAGTTGATGCAACGCGATTTACGGGACGAACGATGAAAAACCTGATTGCCGCGGTGATGGTGCTGTTTGCACTGGCCGCGACGACCGCCTCGGCGCAAACCAACGACAGCGTGTGGATCCAGATCGAGGCGCACCCCTCGCTGCGGGTGGCGCAGGAACGGGCGCAGCTCTATTCCGGCGTGCTGGCGGATGTGAACGGGTTCTCGCTTGGCGGCAGCTGGTATGGCATCGTGCTTGGCCCCTATGCGCCCGCCGATGCGCAGCGGGCGCTGGACGTTTACCGCGCCCAGCAGCAGATCCCGCAGGATTCCTTCATCGCCTACTCGCGCAACCTCGGCCAGCAGTTCTGGCCGGTGGGCGCGACGGGGATCGCCCAGCCCCCCGCCAATGCGCCGGTCGCCGAAAGCGCCACGGCCCCGGTGGTGGTCGAGACGCCGGTAACGCCGACGGCCCCTGCCCCGCAGCCGGAACAACCCGCGGTTGTCGTCCAGCAAGACCTTGAAAGCCCCTCGGACGCGCGCCGCAGCGAAGCGGCCCTCAGCGCGGACCAGCGCAAGGCGCTCCAGGTCGCGCTGGCGGCGGCAGGCTTCTACGAATCCGCCATCGACGGCGCCTTCGGCGCGGGCACCCGGCGCTCGATGGGCGACTGGCAGGCGTTCAACGGCTATCCGGTGACGGGCGTGCTGACCACGATGCAGCGCCAGGCGCTGATGGACCAGTATAACGCCCCGCTGCTCAGCACCGGCATGGCCCCGCATGTGGACACCCGCGCAGGCATCTCGATGGACATGCCGATGGGCGAGGTCGCCTTTGCCCGCTACGAGCCTCCCTTCGCGCATTACGACAGCAAGGGCACGACCGGCGCGCGGGTGCTGCTGATCTCGCAGCCCGGCGACCGCAACACGCTCTACGGTCTCTACGACATCATGCAGACGCTCGAGATCGTGCCGCTGAACGGCCCGCGCCAGAAGTCCGGCGACAGCTTCACGCTGGAGGGGCGCGGGCGCGACTTCATCTCCTACACCCAGGCCGAACTCTCCGGCGGCGAAATCAAGGGCTTTACCCTGATCTGGCCGACCGGCGACGAAGAGCGCCGCAGCCGCCTGCTGTCGGCCATGAAGACCAGCTTCACCCGCATCGACGGCGTGCTGGACCCGGCGGCTGGCGCGGATACCGAACAGCGCGTGGACCTCGTCTCGGGCCTTGAAATCCGCCGCCCGAAACTGTCGCGCTCGGGCTTCTACGTCGATGGCAAGGGCACCATCGTGACCACGCTGGAAGCGGTGCAGCAATGCTCGCGCATCACCGTCGAACAGGACCACGTCGCCACGGTGGCGGCGCAGGACGCCGCGTTGGGTGTGGCCGTGCTGAAGCCCGCCGACGCGCTGGCCCCGATTGCGGTGGCCAAGCTGCGCGAGGACACCCTGCGCCTGCAATCCGAGGTGGCGGTGTCGGGCTACTCCTACGAAGGCTTGCTCGGCGGACCGACCCTGACCTTCGGCACGCTCGCCGACATCAAGGGCCTGAACGGCGAAGCCGAACAGCAGCGCCTGGCGCTCGCCTCGCTGCCGGGCGACGCCGGCGGCCCGGTGATCGACATCAGCGGCGGCGTGGTCGGCATGCTGCTGCCCCATCCCGAGGGCAACCGCCAGCTGCCCGAGAACGTCAGCCTCGCCACCGACGCCACCGCGCTCATGGCTCTGCTGGCCAGCGTCGGCGTCACGCCTTCCGACAGCACTGACCGCGGCGCCATCAGCCCGGACGAAATGTTCCGCCTGGCGGATGGCATGACCGTGCTGGTCAGCTGCTGGGAGTGAGCGCCGAAGCCCGTATCCGCGACAGTTTCGCGCGCCAGTCGATGATGACGACGCTGGGCGCGGAGCTGGTCGCGGTGGCCGAGGGCCGGGTCGCGGTCGCCGCCACCGTTGCGGAAGGATTGCGCCAGCAGGCGGGCTACGCCCATGCCGCGCTGATCTTCGCCTTGGGCGACACCGCGGCGGGTTACGCCGCCCTGACGGTGATGCCGCCGGATGTCGACGTGCTGACGGTCGAGATGAAGATCAACCTTCTCTCCCCCGGCGCGGGCCGTCTGGTGGCCGAGGGCCGCGTGCTGAAGCCCGGGCGCCGCCTCGTGGTCGTGGCCGCCGATGTCTGGTCGGAAGTGGACGGCAAGCGCACCCTGGCCGCCGTCCTGCAAGGCACGATGATCCCGGTCGCCTGAGGCTATTCCGCCTCGTCGCGGCCGTCCGTCCACGGCATGTCGATGACGCAGGCAAGGCCGGTGGGCGTCAGGTCCATCGCAAGGCTGCCGTTCATCTGCCTCTCGACCATCAGGTGCAGCAGCCGGGAGCCAAACCCCGCGTCCTCCAGCCCGTCGCCGCCAACCGGAAACGGGCAGGTTTCGGTCCAGTCGATCCGTAGCCGCGCGCCGTCGAGCAGCGCCCAGCGGACGTCCAGTTGCCCCCCGGCCTCCTTCAGCGCGCCATGCTTGGCCGCATTCGTCACCAACTCGTGCAGCACCATGCCCATCGCCTGGCTCGCGTCCGAGGACAGCACCACTTCCGGCCCGTCGAGGCTCACGTTGACCTCGTTGCCGAGATAGGGGCCCAGCTCCTGGTCCAGCAACTGGTTCAGCGTGACCGGCTCCCAGCTGTGGTCCGACAGCAGCGCATTGTTGCGCGACAGGGCCGAGATCCGCTCCATCAGCTTTGCCCGCATCATTTCCGGCGCCTCGATCCGCGCCAGCCGCACCATCGCCAGAACCACCGACAACAGGTTGCGCGAACGGTGGTTGATCTCGCGGTTCATCAGCCGCTGCCGCTCCGCCGCGCGGGCACGTTCCAGCAGCGTCATCAGCCGGGCAAGAACGTCGTCGACGGTCTGGATCTCGATGTCGGTCCAGTGCCTGGGACGCATCGAATGCACGAAGATCACCGCCTCGGTGCGGCCCTCATCCAGCCACGGCAACGCCAGGGCCGAGGTCACGCCAAGCTGGTGCAGCACCGCCCGCTCGGTCTCTGCCCGGGCCGGGTCGGTTCCGTCCAGCTTCATCACGTGCCCGTCCAGCAGCGCGTGCCATATACGGGCGTCGATGGGCGCGCTTGCCGCCTGGTCGCCCAGCGTCTCGACGTCCGGCGCACACCACAGCGCAATGACCGGAAACCCTTCCCCGCTGCGCATTCCCACCCGGTCGGCGCCAAGGTGTTCGCCCAGCAGCGACAGCGCCCGGTCGCGCAGTTCCTCCATCGGCGGCGCGGTGCGGAACAGGTCGGACAGTTCCAGCAGCAGGTGCGCCTTGCCGCGCTGCAACACGTCTGCCGTGGTCTCCTGGCCCGAGTTGAAGATACCGCCGATAGAGCCGTCATCCAGCCGGATCGGTGTGAAGTTGTAGGTCCAGTAGGTCTCTTCCTCGACCCCGAAGCGCCGCATCGGCAGCATCTGGTCGCGCAGGTAGACCCCCTGCCCCGACGAAATCGCCTGCGTGAACTGCGGTTCGATGATGTGCCAGATATCCGACCAGACCTCGGCCGCCGGTTCCCCCAGGCAGCCGGGATGGCGCGGCCCGGGGATGCTGGACCAGGCGTCGTTGTAGAGCAGCCTCAGCTCGGACCCCCAGTAGATGCAGGTCGGAAACGCCGAATCCAGCGCGATGCCCAGGGCCGACCGCAGCGCCGAAGGCCATTCCTCGGGCGTGCCCAGCGGGTGCCCGCTCCAGTCGAATCCGCGAATCCGCCCCGCCATCTCGCTGGGGCCGGACAGGAAGGACGTCCTGTCGAAGTTCGGGGACTGGTGGCGCAGCAACTCGGGGCTCCGGGCAGGTCATGGTGATTGGTGCCGGTCGAAACGAGTCTGTGCGGCTGTCCGGAAAATTCAGGCGTCAGGATATGACCGGAATCCCTCCGCGCGCAAATCATTTCTGCGCATGGCCGCGCGCCGGATTGGCCCCGGCGCGCGTCCCCTTATCCCAGCGCGCTGTCGCAGCGGGCACAGACGCCCGGATGCGCGTGGCTCCCGACATCGGGCAGGATCTTCCAGCAGCGTTGGCACTTCTCGCCCTCGGCGGTTTCGAACACCACGCCGACACCTTCCACCTCGGGCAGGCGGAAGGCCTCGGCCGGGGTCGGATCGGCGGTCAGGACGATGCCCGACGTGATGCAGATATCGTCGAAATGCGCCGTCTTCAGCGCCGCCAGCGCCTCGGCATCCGCCACATGCACCACCGGCGCGGCCTCGAGCGAGGCGCCGATCACCTTGTCGGTCCGCTGCACCTCCAGCGCCGCCGTCACCACCCGACGCACCCGCCGGATCGCCGCCCACTTCGTCGCCAGCGCCGGATTGCTCCAGCTCTCGGGCGTCTTCGGCATGTCGACCAGGTGAACCGAGCTGTCCTCGCCCGGGAAGCGATCCAGCCAGACCTCTTCCATGGTAAAGACCAGGATCGGCGCCAGCCAGGTGGTCAGCCGGTGGAACAGCAGGTCCAGCACCGTCCGCGCGGCCCGGCGGCGGGCCGTGTCGCCGTCACAATACAGCGCGTCCTTGCGGATGTCGAAGTAGAACGAGCTGAGCTCGACGGTCGCGAAATTGAACAGCGCCTGGAGCGTGCCCTGGAAATCGAACTTGCCGTAGCCGGCGCGCACCTGTTCGTCGAGTTCGGCGAGGCGGTGCAGCACCCAGCGTTCGAGCTCCGGCATGTCCTTGGGCTCGACCGCATTGGCCGGGTCGTAGCCCGCGAGGTTGCCGAGAAGGAAGCGCATGGCGTTGCGCAACCGGCGGTAGCTGTCGGCCACGCCCTTGAGGATCTCGGGGCCGATGCGCTGGTCGTTGACGAAATCGGTCTGGGCCACCCAGAGCCGCAGAATGTCGGCGCCGTATTGCTCGGTGACCTCGTCGGGCACGATGGTGTTGCCGATCGACTTGGACATCTTCATGCCCTT
>JAGRMS010000246.1 GCA_020441135.1 Pseudooceanicola sp. | reverse complement strand
GCGTCGAACCAGACGTAGAAGACCTTGCCTTCCATCCCCGGCCAGGGCGCGTCGCCCTTCTGCACCGGCACGCCCCAGTCGAGGTCGCGGGTGATGCCACGGTCCTGCAACCCGTCGCCGTCGTGCAGCCACTTCTTCGCGATCGAAGTGGTCAGGATCGGCCAGTCGGTCTTGCTGTCGATCCACGCGTCGAGCTGGTCCTTCAGCGCCGACTGCCGCAGGTAGAGGTGCTTGGTCTCGCGGATTTCCAGATCGGTCGAGCCCGAGATGGCCGAGCGCGGGTTGATCAAGTCGGTCGGGTCCAGCTGCTTGGTACAGTTCTCGCATTGGTCGCCGCGCGCGCGGTCGTAGCCGCAGTTGGGGCAGGTGCCCTCGATGTATCGGTCGGGCAGAAAGCGGCCGTCCGCCACCGAATACATCTGTTTTTCCGAAACCTCCCGAATCAATCCCGCCGCGTCCAGTTGCCCGGCGAAATGTTGCGTCAGGCGGCGGTTCTGCGGCGACGACGACCGTCCGAAATGGTCGAAGCTCAGTCCGAACTGGCGGGCGATGTCGGCCTGGACCTCGTGCATTTCGGCGCAATACTCGGCCACCGGCTTGCCCGCCTTGGCTGCGGCAAGCTCGGAGGGGGTGCCATGCTCGTCGGTGGCGCAGAGGAACAGCACTTCCTGCCCGCGTCCGCGCAGGTAGCGCGCATATAGGTCGGCGGGCAGCTGCGAGCCGACCAGGTTGCCGAGGTGCTTGATCCCGTTGATGTAGGGGATCGCCGAGGTGATGAGTGTCCGTGCCATGTGCCGCCCTTGAAGCCTTGCGCCCTCATAGCGCAAGGCCCCGGCAAGGGCCAGCACATGGCTTAACGGCGGCGGCGGGTTTCCTGGGCGTTCTGCGCGCCTTCCACCCGGATCGTGCGGATCGCGGCGAGATCCTGCTTCGACAGGCTGTAGGCTTCGTGGACGGTGCGCGTCAGCTCGCTGCCGCCAGCCGTCGGCCGCACCGGGTAAGTGACCATGAAGTCGAAGGTCAGCACGCCGTTCTCGTCCGGCACGGGCTGCCCGCCGCGCGGGGTAAGCCGCGCGAGATAGGCGCCCTGCCGCACGGCGACGCCCGAGGCATAAACGATGGCACCTGTGTTCGTCGGTTCGATCTTCAACTCGGTGACTGTCGCGATCTTCTCCTGCGGCGGGGCCGGGCGCTTGCCCAGCAGGCCGCTGCGGCGCGGGATCAGCGGGTTGGTCTCGGCCGTCTCGGCGCTGGCAGCGACGGACCGGCTGCCGCCGAACCAGTTGCGCGGATTGATGCGGGAATCCCGGAACCCGCAGGAGGCCAGCACGAGACTGGCCAGAACGAGAAGGATCAGGGATTTGCGCATGGATCGCCTGCGGTTCGGATACTGCCTGACAAGGGGTTAACCCATCGCGCCGCGCTTGAAAAGCGCCAAGGCGGGGTGGACAGCGCCCCGCCCGCGCCTTACCTGACCCTGCGACACACCGCAGGGGAGCGGACACATGGCCAGCGCGGCCTTCGAAGAGATCGCTGACGACTTTGCCTTCCTTGACGACTGGGAGGACCGTTATCGCCATGTCATCGAGCTTGGCCGCGCGATGGACCCGCTGCCCGAGGCGCTGAAGGTGCCCGCCACCAAGGTCAGCGGTTGCGCAAGCCAGGTCTGGCTGCATCCGGTGATCGAGGCGGGCCGGTTCCATTTCGACGGCGACAGCGATGCGTTGATCGTGCGCGGGCTGATCGCGCTGTTGCGCGCTCTTTACAATGGCGAGCCGGTCGCAGCGGTGCCGGGCATCGACGCCGCTACCGAATTGGGGCGACTTGGGCTGCACGACCACTTGTCGGCGCAACGCTCGAACGGATTGCGGGCGATGATCGAACGCATCCGCAGCGTGGCGCGCGCGGCCTGAGGGTCAGGCCAGCAGCCGGATGTCGCGCTGATAGCCGTGCGCCTCCTGCCAGAGCGCGCGCAGCGTCGCCTGCTGGTCGGCGAAGGTTTCGGCCAGGGGGTCGCAATCCCAGATGCGGTCGGCGCGGAAGTGGCGGAAATCGCGGCGCAATTCGCACCAGGCGGCCAGCATCACGCAGTCGAGGTGGTAGATCATCGCCACCGGGCGGACGATGCGCACCGTCTCGTCGCCCGCGACGTCACGATAGGTCAGCCGCAGCTTGCGCGCGCCCCGGACCGCGTCGCGCAGCAGCGCCTTGGGGATGCAGCCCTGTTCCGGATCGTCCAGCGGCGCGCCCCATGGGGCGACCTGCAACCAGTCGGCATCGCCCGTCAGCGACTCGATCTTGGCGCGGATGCGATCCGCCGCCCGCTGCAGGGCGCCGTCGCCGGTGCGGGCGAGCATCGCCAGACCGACCCGCAGCGCCTCGACCTCTTCGCCGTCGAAGTTCAGAGGCGGCAGGTCATAGCCGCGCCGCATGACATAGCCGACGCCCGCCTCGCCCTCGACCGGCGTGCGCATTCCCTGCAAGGCGGCGATGTCGCGGTAGATGGTGCGCTCGGACACTTCGAGCCGTTCGGCCAAAGTGCGCGCCGTCAGCGGGTGCCGGGCGGCACGCAGCAACTGGATGATCTCGAACAGGCGTGACGACCGGCGCATCAGGTTCTCCCCCTTCGCTGGTGCCATTCTGACAGGTTCCCCTGACAACGCCCTGTCAGGATGGGTCAGGCCAGATGCACGCGCAAGCGGAGAGACAGAGAGAAAGATGAGCTGGTTCGATCACAAGACGTGGATGACCCTGCGCCTCGGCCCCTGGGCCGCGCCGCGCGCGCTGAAATCGTGGGAAAAGGAAGCCCTCAGCCCTGCTTCAGACGAAACCGCTGGATCTTGCCGGTCTGCGTCTTCGGCAGCGCCTCGACGAACTTCACCGAGCGGGGATACTTGTAGGGCGCAATGCGCGCCTTCACGAAGTCCTGCAAGGCCTTGATATCGCCTGCAACCCCCGGCTTCAGCACGACATGCGCCTGCACGATCTGCCCGCGATCCTCGTCCGGCACCCCGATCACTGCGCATTCCGCCACGTCCGGGTGCGCCAGCAGCGCCGCCTCGACTTCGGGCCCGGCGATGTTGTAGCCCGCCGAGATGATCATGTCGTCCGACCGCGCCGCGAAATGCAGGTAGCCGTCGGCGTCCATCACGAAACTGTCGCCGGTCAGGTTCCATCCATCGGCGACGTAATCGCCTTGCCTCCGGTCGTTCAGGTAACGGCACCCGGTCGGCCCCTGCACCGCGAGCCGCCCCACTTCGCCGCGCGGCAGCTCCCGCCCGTCCTCGCCCACGATCTTCGCGCGATAGCCCGTGACAGGCTTGCCGGTGCAGGCCGGGCGGTGGTCGTCGAACCGGTTGGTGATGAAGATATGCAGCATCTCGGTCGACCCGATGCCGTCCAGCATGGGCTTGCCGGTCTTCGCCATCCAGTCGTCATAGACCGGCGCAGGCAGCGTCTCGCCCGCCGACACCGCGGCGCGCAAGCTGGACAGGTCGGCGCCTTGCTCCATCGCCGCCAGCATCACGCGATAGGCGGTCGGGGCGGTGAAGCACACAGTCGCCCGGTATTTCTGGATGATCTCGATCATGTTCGGCGGCGAGGCGTTTTCCAGCAGCACCGCGCAGGCGCCGAACCGCAGCGGGAACACCGCCAACCCGCCAAGGCCGAAGGTAAAGGCCAGGGGCGGCGAGCCGACGAAGATGTCGTCGGGCGTGACGTTCAGCACCTCCTTCGCATAGCCATCCGCGATGATCAGGATGTCGCGGTGAAAGTGCATCGTCGCCTTGGGTTCGCCCGTGGTGCCCGAGGTGAACCCCAGCAGTGCCACGTCGTCGCGCCCCGTCTTCACCGCCTCGAACTGCACCGGCTTGTCCAGCGCCGCCCGGTCGAGTTCCGCATCGTGGTTGGCCGTGCCGTCAAAGCCAACAACGGTCTTCAACGTACTGGAATCCTTGGCGCAGGTGACCATGTCCTCCATCAACCGCGTGTCGCAGAGCGCATGGGTGATCCCGGCCTTGTCGACGATCTTGGCCAGTTCCCCGGCCCGCAGCATCGGCATGGTGTTCACTACCACCGCCCCCGCCTTGGTTGCCGCCAGCCAGCAGGCCACCATCGCCGGGTTGTTGGCGCTGCGGATCAGAACCCGGTTGCCGGGTTTCACGCCATAGTTCTCGACCAGCGCCCGGGCCAGCCGGTTCGTCCAGTCCGCCAGTTCCTTGTAGCTGCGCCGCCGACCGTTGCCGATCAGCGCGGTGTGGTCGCCAAAGCCCTTTTCGACCATTCTGTCCGTCAGTTCGACGCCGACATTCAACCACTCGGGATAGGAATGCGCGCCAAGGTCGATCTCGGGCCACTGTTCGGCAGGCGGCAGGTTGTCCCGCGTGAAGGTATCGCTATGCCCGCTTGGTCCCAGGTCCATGTCAGCCTCCCATCGCCTGACGGGCGATCACCACCTTCTGCACGTCGCTCGCGCCCTCGTAGATGCGCAGCGCCCGGATCTCGCGGTAGAGGCTTTCCACCACGCTGCCCTTGCGCACCCCGTCGCCGCCATGCAGCTGCACCGCCGCGTCGATGATCTGCTGCGCCGTTTCGGTCGCGTGCAGTTTCGCCATCGCCGCCTCGCGCGTCACCCGCGCCGCGCCCATGTCCTTGGTCCAGGCCGCGCGATAGATCAGCAGGGCCGAGGCATCGACGCCAAGCGCCATGTCCGCGATATGGCCCTGCACCATCTGCAGATCGAACAGCGGCGCGCCGAAAAGCTTGCGATCCTGGACCCTTGCAAGGCTTTCCTCAAGCGCGCGCCGGGCAAACCCCAGCGCCGCCGCTCCGACGGTCGAGCGGAACACATCCAGCACCGACATCGCCACCCGGAAACCGCCCCCGGCCTGTCCGATCAGCGCCGACTCCGGCAGGCGCATGTCGGTGAACTTGAGCCGCGCCAGCGGATGTGGCGCGATCACCTCGATCCGCTCGGCAATTTCCAGGCCGGGGGTGTCGGCGGGCACCAGGAAGGCCGAGATGCCCTTGGCCCCCGGCGCCTCACCCGTGCGGGCGAACAGCACATAAAGATCGGCGATTCCGCCGTTGGAAATCCACGTCTTTTCGCCGTTGACAACAAAGCCGTTGCCATCCTTCTCGGCGCTCGTCGTCATGTTCGCCACGTCCGACCCGCTGGCAGGCTCGCTCAGCGCAAAGGCCGAAATCGCGGCGCCGCTGCGCGTCTTCTCCAGCCACGCCCGCTGCTCGTCCGTGCCGAACAGCGACACCGCGCCCATGCCCAGCCCCTGCATCGCGAAGGCGAAGTCCGCCAGCCCGTCATGCCGCGCCAGCGTTTCGCGGATCAGGCAGAGCGAGCGCACATCCAGCGCATCGCCCCCTGAATGCTTCAGGAACCCCGCCGCCCCCAGATCGCGCACCAGACCCCGGCAGGCGGCATCCACGTCGCCATGATCGGCGGGCAGATGCTTGGAACACCAATCCTCCAGCGCCGCCGCCAGGTCGCGGTGGCGCTCCTCGAAGAACGGCCAGTCAAGGAAACTCCGGTCCGCCATGCCAATCCCCTGCTTCTTCTCTTTCCAAATACTCAAAGAACGCCCGCCACGGGCACTCAGTCCCCGGCAAAGACCGGCTTCTCCTTGGCCACAAACGCGCGATAGGCCCGTTCGAAATCCTTGGTCTGCATGCAGATCGCCTGCGCCTGCGCCTCGGCTTCGATGGCCTGGTCCAGCGACATGTTCCATTCCTGGTTTAGCTGGTTCTTGGTGATCCCGTTGGCAAAGGTCGGCCCCGCCACGATCCGCCCCGCCAGCTTCATTGCCTCAGCCTCCAGCTGGTCAGCGGCATGCAGGGCGTTCCAATACCCCCAGGCCAGTCCTTCCTCGGCATTGAGCGCGCGCCCGGTATAGAGCAGTTCCGCCGCCCGGCCCTGGCCGATGATCCGCGGCAGCATCGCGCAGGCGCCCATGTCCGCCCCCGCCAGCCCGACGCGGTTGAACAGGAAGGCGCATTTCGCTTCCGGCGTCGCCAGCCGGAGGTCCGAGGCCATGGTGATGATCGCCCCGGCCCCCGCCGCCACGCCATCCACCGCCGCGATCACCGGCTTCTGGCAATGCAGCATCGCCTTGACCAGATCCCCGGTCATCCGCGTAAACGCCAGCAGTTCCTTCATGTCCATCGCCACCAGCGGCCCGATGATGTCATGCACGTCCCCGCCCGAGCAGAAGTTGCCGCCGTTCGAGGCAAACACAACCGCGTGGATGTCGTCCGCATAGGGCAGCGCGCGGAAGGTGTCGCGCAGTTCGGCATAGCTGTCGAAGGTCAGCGGGTTCTTGCGGTCGGGCCGGTTCAGCCGGATCGTCGCGATGCCATCGGCGGCCGTCCACTGGAAGTGTTCGGGCGAAAGGTCAGCCATCTGGGTCATGCGGGGTGGTCTCCTATCCGGTCCAGCAGGGTAATCAGGGTTTCCAGTTCAGCCCCGGAAAAGGTGCCGAGCAACTCGTCGATCCAGGTCTCGTGATCCGCCGCCATCGCCGCGAACCGCTCGATCCCCAGCGGCGTCAGCCGCACCAGCATCGCCCGCCGGTCGCCATCGACCGCCGCGCGCTCCACCAGGCCCTCGCCCGCCAGCCGCTCGACGATGCCGGTCACGTTGCCGTTCGACACCTTCAGCCGCGCCGACAGGTCGCTCATTCGCAACCCGTCGCGATAGCGGTCCAGCGCCGACAGCACGTCAAAGCGAGGCAGGGTGCTGTCGTGGCTCTCGCGCAGCCGCTCGCGCAGGCAGGATTCGACGCCCCGGTGCGCCGACAGCATCCGCAGCCACAGCCGCAGCCGCTGCTTCGACGGCGCGCGCCCGAGGTCGTTCATGTCTCGCCCCCCGAGATCGAGATCGCCTGGCCCGTAATCCCCTCGGACCCCGCCCCGCACAGCCACAGCGCCGCCGCCGTCACTTCGGCGGGCTGGATCAGTCGCCGCTGCGGGTTGGTCGCCTCCAGCGAGGCCCGCGCCTTTTCGGCGCTCATGCCGGTCTTGTCCATGATGTTGGCGATGCTGCGCTCGGTCATCTCGGTGTCGAGGAACCCGGGGCAGAGCGCGTTCACCGTGATCCCACCGCGCGCCGTCTCCAGCGCGAGGCTGCGCACCAGCCCGATCACCCCATGCTTCGCCGCCGCATAGGGCGCCACATAGGCATAACCCTTGATCCCGGCGGTCGAGGCGACGGCGATCAGCCGCCCCCAGCCCTCCATCCGCCGCAGGGCCGCGCGAAAGGTCAGGAAGGTGCCGGTCAGGTTCACGTCGATCATCGCCTGCCAGTCCGCCAGGCTCACGCGTTTCAGCGGCGCACTGGCCGAGGCCCCGGCATTGGCGATCACCACGTCGGGCGCGTCGATGAAATCGAACATCGCGCCGACCGAGGTCTCGTCCGTCACATCCGCCTGCACCGTGTGGATATCGGCATGGCCCGCCGCGACCTTCTCCAAGGTCTCGGCCGTCCGCCCCGCGATCCACACCCGCGCGCCCTGCTGGGCAAACCCGCGCGCAAGGTCGGCCCCCAGCCCGGTGCCGCCACCTGTGATCAGGACGGTCTTGTCCTTCAGACTCATACGCGCAGCCCCAAGCCCTCGCCGCGTTCCGCCAGCCGGCGCATCTGGTCGCGCCCAGGCAGGTAGGGTAGGGGCCAGTGCGTCCCGGTATCCCCCAGCGCCGCCGCCGCGTGCAGCGTCCAGTAGGGGTCGGCCAGATGCGGACGAGCCAGACAGACAAGGTCCGCGCGCCCCGCCATCAAGATCGAATTGACGTGGTCGGGCTCGTAGATATTGCCCACCGCCATCGTCGGCATCCCCGTCTCGTTGCGGATGCGGTCCGAGAAGGGTGTCTGGAACATCCGGCCATAGACGGGCTTCGCCCCGGCCGAGGTCTGCCCCGCCGAGACGTCGACGATATCGACCCCCGCCGCCCGGAACAGCGCCGCGATCTCGACCGCCTCGGCGGCATCGACACCGCCCTCGGCCCAGTCGCTCGCCGAAATGCGCACCGACATCGGCTTGCCCTCGGGCCAGACCGCCCGCATCGCCCGGAACACCTCGAGCGGATAGCGCATCCGGTTCTCGAGGCTCCCGCCATACTCATCCGTGCGCGTATTCGACAGCGGCGAGATGAAGGACGACAACAGGTAGCCGTGCGCCGCGTGCAGCTCGACCATGTCGAACCCGGCGCGGTTGGCCATCTCAGTCGCCGCGACGAACTGGTCGCGCACTCGGTCCATCTCGCTCCGGTCCATCGCTTTTGGCGTCGCGTTGCCTTCCGACCAGGGCAGCGCCGAGGCCGACAGCAGCGGCCAGTTGCCCGCGTTCAGCGGCGCATCGGCATCCTCCCAGCCCACCTGGGTCGAGCCCTTGCGGCCCGAATGGCCGATCTGCATGCACAGTTTTGCTTCGGTCTCGGCATGGACGAAGTCCACCAGCCGCTTCCAGGCGACCTCATGCTCGGGCGCGTAGAGGCCCGGGCAACCCGGCGTGATCCGCCCCTCGGGCGACACGCAGGTCATCT
>JAGRMS010000245.1 GCA_020441135.1 Pseudooceanicola sp. | reverse complement strand
CGGCAGGCGCATCCCCGCCATCGCCGCCACCTGGCTCGACCGGCCCGCGACCACGATCCCGACCTTCTTCGCCCGGATCGCCCCGCGCGAGGTCTGCACCCCGGTCACGCGGCCGTTCTGGATGTCGATCCCCGTCACTTCGCAGTTCTGGATGATGTCCACGCCCCGCATGTCCGCCCCGCGCGCGAAGCCCCAGGCCACCGCGTCATGCCGCGCCGTGCCGCCGCGCGGGTGGTAGAGCGCGCCATAGACCGGAAAGCGCACGTTCTCGAAGTCGAGGTAGGGCACCAGCTTGCGCACGCCCTCCCGGTCCAGCAGGATCGCGTCGTCGCCCTGGTTGATCATCGCGTTGGCCCGCCGCGCCGCATAGTCGCGCTGCCCGTCCGAATGGAACAGGTTCAGGATGCCGCGCTGCGAATGCATGACGTTGTAGTTGAGGCTTTCCTCCAGCCCTTCCCACAGCTTCAGCGAATGCGAATAGAACTCGGAATTGCCCGGCATCGCATAGTTGGCGCGCACGATGGTGGTGTTCCGACCGACGTTGCCGCCGCCGATATAGCCCTTCTCCAGCACCGCGACATTGGTCAGCCCGTGCTCCTGCGCCAGGTAGAAGGCCGTCGCCAGCCCGTGCCCGCCGCCGCCGATGATGACGATGTCATAGGCGGCCTTCGGCTCGGGATCGCGCCAGTGCGGCGTCCAGCCCTTGTTGCCGGTCAGGCCTTCCTTGAGGATGCGGAGGGCGGAAAAGCGCATGCGATACTCCTTGGGGCGAGCCGGTCCAGTGAACCGGGTCGCGCCAGCAGTATCAATCCCCGAACGCCCCGCCCATGCCCTTTTCGACATTAGTTGGTCAGCGCGCGACCACCCCGTCGGCGCGGCTCAGCCGAGGAAGCCGCGCGCCCGGATCAGCGCCGCCAGCTCCGCCGCCGAGGTCTCGACCGGCTTGCCCGAGGTGTTCAGCTGCGCTTCGGCCCGCGCGTAAAGCGACTCGCGGCTGGTCAGGATCGACCGCAGCTGCTCCATCGCCTCGGGGTTGCCCGCCATCGGCCGCTCGTCGCCCTGCGCGCGGACGCGGGCCATGTGCTCGTCGGGCGAGGTGCGCAGCCAGACGGTGTGGAAATGCCCGAGCAGCCGGGCATAGGTCTCGGGCTCCACCACGATGCCCCCCGCGACGGCCAGGATCACGCTGTCATGGGTGCAGATCACCCGGTCCACCGCCTGCGCCTCCAGGCTGCGATAGCCCTCCTGCCCGTAGAGCGCGAGGACTTCCTCCACCGGCATCCCCGAGTGGTCCTCGATCTCGCGGTTCAGCTCGATGAAAGGCACCCCCAGCGCCCGCCCCGCCAGCGCCCCCAGCGTCGACTTGCCCGCGCCGCGCAGCCCGACCAGGCAGACGCGGTGCATCCGCCGCGCGGCGGGCGAGTCGGCGCTCAGCCGCTCCATCACCGCCTGCCGCACCTCGGGGCTGGCCGCGCGGTACAGGTCCGCCATCCGCGCCACGTCCGAGGCCCAGGGGTCGTCGTCGCTCAGCAGCCATTCGATCCGGTGATCCAGCGCCTCGGCCACCCGGTGCAGCAGCCCGATCGAGATATTGCCCTCGCCCGCCTCCAGCTGCGCCAGGTAGCGCGGCGAGACGCCCGAGATGTCCGACAGCACCCGGCGCGGAATGCCCTTGCGCTCGCGTGCCTTGCGCACCCGCTCGCCCACCCGCCGGATCAACGCCTCGGCGGCGGCCTCCCCCTCGGTCGGCCCGGCGACCCGTTCGCCGCGGAAGTTGGTAATCTCGGTCATGCGCTCGCGCTTTGTGTATTATAATGCACAATCTACGCCGGGCGGGAGGGGCAAGGCAATCGGTTTCGCCGGGGATGAGGGTTTATGGCGGGGAACCCCCTCCCCATCCCTCCCCCTTGGCAGGGGGAGGGAGCCGCGGATGGAGAGCGCAGGACAGGCCACAGGCGCTTCCCCTCCCCCGGACCGGGGGAGGGGAGAGGGGAGGGGGCCTCCCTCACCCCCGGATCAACGGCTCCACGATTGCCCGGATATCCGGCGGGGCCGGGATCGTCTGCACGCTTGCCGCCCGGGTGAACACGCAGGTGAACCGCCCCTCGAAGCAATCGACTCCATCCTGCCGCCCGATCACGCAGAAGCTGATCGACTTCGTTCCCAGCGCCGTCGGATAGACCTCGCACAGCAGCCGGTGCCGCGGCGTCACCGGCGACTTGAAGTCCAGCGAGAGGTGGACGAAGGGCGTCCCGAATCCCCGGTCCATCTCCATCTGGAACCAGCCGTCGCCGCCCAGCACATGCTCCCACCAGCCGTTGATCGCCAGCAGCGCGAACTCGGGCAGGCGGCCCGTGTAGGCGATGCGCGCGGGATCGCAGTCGCCCCAGGTCACGTGGATCGGGTATTCGAACCCCCGCTGGCCAGCGGTCATTCAGTAGGTTTCCACGTGATAACGCCCTTCGCCGCGCATGGTGTCGCGCAGGGCCGTCCATTGCTGGCCGATGCTCTCGGCGATATTGGTCAGGGTCTTCTCCACCCCTTCCTCCATCCCGCGCAGCCCGCAGATGTAGATATAGGTGTTGGGATCGCCCAGCAGATCGGCCACCGCCTCCTGCTCGGCAACCATCCGGTCCTGCACATATTCCTTCGGCTGGCCCGGCAGGCGCGAATAGACCAGGTGCTTCTTCAAGAGCGCATCCGGCACCTTCTTCAGCGGCCCGAAATAGGGCAGGCTCTCAGGCGACCGCGCCCCGAAGAACATCGTCATCCCTCCCGACTTGCCGCCCACCGTCCTCTGCCGCCGCATCGTGAAGGCGCGCATCGGCGCCGACCCCGTGCCGGTGCAGATCATCATCAGCCGCGCCTCCGGGTCGCCCGGCATCAGGAAGGTCGCGCCGAACGGGCCCGTCACCCGCACGGTGTCGCCCTTCTTCAGGTCGCAGACGTAGTTGGAACAGAGGCCCCGATCCTCGCGCTTCACCGTGAGCGAGACGTTGTTGAACCCCGGCCGCTCGCCGTCGCGCGGCGAGGAAACCGAGTAAAGCCGCGGCAGGTGCGGCTTGCCGTCCGGGCCGGTGCCCGGAGGGATGATCCCCACCGACTGCCCCTCCAGCACCGGAAACGGCAGGCTGCCGAAGTCGAGGATGATGTGGCGCACGTCGCTGTCCGACCCGTCCTCGGTCAGCCGGTAATTGCCCTGCACCACCGCCTCGGCCGGCTTGCCGAGGTTATACATGTTGACCGTCGGCTTCGACGCGCTGGCCGGGGCCTTCGCCTTGCCGCCCGCGCCCGCATGGGCCTCGGCCAGCAGTGCGGCCATGGCGTCGTCCATCGCCTCGATACTGGTGTCGGCATTGCCGACCTCGCCCTGTTCCGGCAGCTCGGTCCACTCGTACTGCTCGGCCAGCGAATAGGGCTCCTCCACCACGCGCCATTCGTCGATGGAGCCGGTGGGGCAGACCGGGATGCAGTCCATGCAGAAGTTGCACTTCGACGCGTCGACGACCACGTTGTTGTCGTCATGCTCGATGGCCTGCACCGGGCAGGTCATTTCGCAGGTATAGCAGCGGATGCAGATCTCGGGGTCGATCAGGTGCTGCTTGAGCGGCTTGTTCATGGGCTTGTGCGTTTTCTCGACAGGATGATGTCCGGGATCACCAGGACGTCGATGAGATCCGCGCAGAGACCGTTGCAGTTGTCACATCCGACGCAAGGATTGTTCAGCTGGTTCAGCGCGGCGGCCAGGGCCACGGTGTGCGACTGATCGGGCTTCGAGCGATGGATGTTCATGATGCAACTCCGATACTGAAACGGGCGATATGCCAACAATATGTTAAAATGAGGTTCGGCCTTCGGCTGTGAACGTCATCACTTTAACACACCCGCCCCGATTCCCGCAAAGTCCGGCAAGGGGGCTGGCACGAGGGGGCCTGGGACCAGGCCCCCTCCCGGTTTCACGCGCGGGGCGAAAGGCCGGGCGTCACGCCATGTGCAGGCGGACGTATTCGAAATCACCCGGCTTGTTGTCGATGCCGACCTTCGGCGGGGCGATCCAGCCCGCATACTTGCCGGGCTCGTAGCAGGGCTTCATCAGCGACTGGATGAAGGCGCCGTCTTCCTTCGTCGGCAGCCATTCGCCGCGCCGCTTCTCCCAGTCTTCCGCCGAGACGATATTGCCCGCCGGATCGACCGCCACGGTGCTGAACACGCCGATCTGGCGGTGGAAACCCTCGTGGGGCAGCGTCAGTTCGAAGTTCACGCCGGTCTTCTCGATGATCTTGTTCCAGCGGCCCACGCCACCCGCCGCGTCGCGGACGTAGTCGTCGCGCAGGCGCATGTTGATCGCGGTCAGCGCCGGGGCGGCCTCGGTGACGATCTGGCCGTCCTTGACCGTCTTCACCTCGTAGGTGGCGTCCTTCAGCTGGTGGTCGTCCTCGATCCGCGCCTCCATGTAGCGGCCCTTGATACCCGAGTTGAAGGCATTGGCCGCGTTGGTGGAAATCTCCTGCCCGAACAGGTCGAGGCTCAGCGTATAGTGCAGGTTCAGCTTC
>JAGRMS010000024.1 GCA_020441135.1 Pseudooceanicola sp. | reverse complement strand
CGATGGTGGATCCGCTGCCGGAGGCAACGCAGAAATACTTCGACATCTGCACCGAAAAGCTGGGGATGATCCCCAACGTGCTGAAGGCCAACGCCTTCGACATCGCCAAGCTGAACGCTTTCACGGGCATGTACAACGACCTGATGCTGGCGCCGAGCGGGCTTTCGAAGCTCGAACGCGAGATGATCGCGGTGGTGGTCTCGTCGATCAACAAGTGTTTCTATTGCCTCGTCGCCCACGGCGCGGCGGTGCGGCAGCTGTCGGGCGATCCGAAGCTGGGCGAGATGCTGGTGATGAACTGGCGCGTGGCGCCGCTGGATGCGCGCCAGAAGGCCATGCTGCGCTTTGCGGAAAAGGTGACGATGGCCAGCGCGACGGTGGAGGAGGACGACCGCGAGGGCCTGCGGCAGGTCGGTTTCAGCGACCGCGATATCTGGGACATCGCCAACGTGACCGGCTTCTTCAACATGTCCAACCGCGTCGCCTCGGCCACCGCGATGAAGCCCAACGACGAGTATCATTCCCAGCACCGATGATCCGTCGCGCCTGCCTCGCCCTCGCTCTTGTGCTGGTGCCGGGCCTTGCGGCGGCGGTGGAACTGGCCTTGCCCCCGGGCGCGAGGGCGCTGGCGGAACGGATCAGCCCGGCGGACAGCTACGACCTGCCGACCGGGCCGTTCACCGACGGGGCGGTGCCGAAACGCACGTTCGAAGGCCGGGTGGAGCGGCTGACCTGGCGGCTCGACACGCCGGGGCTGACCACATTGCAGGCACTGGGGCCGCTGCGCGCGCAGGTCGAGCAGGCGGGCTTTCACATCCTGTTCCAGTGCGAGTCACGCGACTGCGGCGGCTTCGACTTCCGCTTCAACACCGAGGTGGTCCCGGCCCCCGACATGTTCGTCGACATTCGCAGCTATCGCTTCCTTGCCGCGACCCGCGGAGCGGCCGAGGCGATCAGCCTGCTGGTCAGCCGCTCGCGCTCGGCGGCCTATGTGCAGATCGTCTACGTCAACCGCACCAATGACGAACTGCCGCCTGTAGGTGCGGAAACGCGCCCCGTGACGGCGGACCCTGCCCTGCCCGGCCTGGTCGACACGCTGGTGCAGCAGGGCCATGCCGTGCTGTCCGACCTCGTGTTCGAGACCGGGTCTGACGCCCTGGACCCCGGGCCCTATCCCTCGCTGCAACAGCTTGCCGAGTTCCTCGCCGGGAACCCGACGATGGTGGTGGCGCTGGTCGGCCATACCGACAGCATCGGCGGGCTGGAGCAGAACATCGCCCTGTCCAAGCGCCGCGCCGAGTCGGTGCGGGCACGGCTGACCGGGGGCCTGGGCGCGGCAAAGGACCGGGTGCAGGCCGAGGGGATGGGCTATCTCGCCCCGGTCGCGTCCAACCTGACGCCCGAGGGCCGCGAGGCGAACCGGCGGGTCGAGGTGATCCTGCTGTCGCAGTAGAGCATCGCCAAAATCCGCGATACCTCGGGGCGCGCAACGCCCCGCCCGGGACGAGGCGGCGAAGCCGCCGCCGGGCGAGCGCCCGTCCGCCCCCTCGGGCACTCGCCCGGCGTCTAGCGTAGGGCGGGGTTCACCCCGCCGGCCCGTGCCGAAAATTGAACGCGCCCTGCACCTGTGCTAGCAACGCACCAAAGCACCTTTTCCCCGGGTCCATTTCATGAACCAGCCCGTCCAGCCTGTCGGCCTGCCGCCCCCCCCGGCACCGGAAACGCTGGAGTTTTCCGACCTGCTCGACCTTTCCGTCAAGCTCAACAGCCGCATCGACACGCTCTGGCAGCGGGTGATCTACGCCCATGCCGCGATGGTCGGGGTGCTGGTGTTCTTCGCCTCGGCCGAACACCCCTTCACCATCCCGCGCCTGCTGGTGGTCTTCTTCTACTCGATGAACTCCGCCGTCACCTGGGTCGCCTTCCGCGAAGCCTATTCCGGCCTCAAGGCCGTCGCCGCCGACCTGGCCGTTGCCGCCGACCAGAAAAGCGCCGTCTACGCCTGGGCGCGCAGCCAGCGCTACGACATGCACGCGCTGCGCCGGCTCGTGATGCTGGCGGTGATGTGGGTCATCATCTCGTACCTGATCCTCGCGCCGCTGGTCGAATACTGGCGGGCCGTCGCATGAGGGCGCTTCTGACGTGGCTCCTGTGGGCCGGTGCCGCCGCCGCGCAGATGGTCCCCTACGAGGTGACGGACCGCCAGGGGTTCGACCGCGAGATGGTCGCCTACACGCTCGACGTGCCCCGCGACTGGATGGTCGAGGGGCAGGTGCTCTGGCAGAAACCCTGCTCGGGCAACGACCTTTACGAACTGGTGCTGACCGCCCGCTCGGCGGATGGCCGCACCGGTATCCGCGTGGTGCCGGGGCACCAGATCCTCTGGAACGAGGCGATCCTCGCCGGGCTGGACCCCTACCTCGAAGCGCAGATGAAGGCGCAGGTCGAGGCCGACCGCAACCGCCTGCGCACCCAGTGGCAGGGGTCGAACTGCCATGTCGGGCTGGTGCGCGACGCCGAGGCGCTGGTGAACAGTTTCGTCCTGTCCCAGCGCCCCGGCGCGCAGGTGCTGAAGCGCACCCCGAACGAGGCGATGCGCCAGCAATACGCGCAACTCGGCAGCGGCGCGCAGGTGCCGGGGATGAGCGTCGCCTACGATGCCTTCACGCTGGAGCTGACCTATCCCCTCGGCGCGGGGCCGGTGATCGAACGGGTCGGCTTCAGCTGGTACATGTTCCAGTCCGAAATCCGCGACGCCACCATGTATGCGCTGAACCAACACACCGTGGTGAACGCCCTGCAACTGGAATGGTTCGCCACCGAACGGCAGGACGCAGACGAGGCGCTGCTGAAGCAGATCGGCGCGTCGTTCCGGGTCAACCCGGAGTGGCAGCGCAAAGTGGGCGAGGTGCAGCAGAAGCTGGCCGAACAGCGCCGCCAGACCAACGAGCAGAACGCGCAAGCGCGCGAACGCGACCGCATCCAGCGCGAATTGCGGAACGACCAGCAGCACCAGCAGTTCCTGAACTACATCCAGCAGTAACTACGGCGAGACGATGGCGTCCACCACCGGCTCCAGCTTCTTGACCATCTCGGCGTCGGACACCGTGCGTTGCAGCACCACCCGCGCCTGCTGCGCCGTATGCACGTTCTCGCGCTGGAGATTGCCCAGCACCGAGATCAGGCTGCGATCCGAACAGGCCCCGCGCCGATAGGTCCAGATCGGCACCACGCCCTTGTCCGGCGACATCCCGCAGCGGTTCTGCGGGGCGTTGTTGGTCCAGAACAGCGTCATCATGTCCGCCAGGGCCGAGCTGTCGTCGGCAAAGTAGGAATGCGCCAGCATGTCCTCGCCCAGTTCCGACATATCGATACTGTCGATCTGCGGCGCGGTCAGCGTGGTCTTGCCGCCGATCCCTGCGCGCGGCATGTCGCCGTGCAGCTTGCGCGAGGCGGTGAGGGCCCAGTCCTCTTCCGAGGCATAAAGCGTCATGCGGCGGGCCAGCGGGCGGATCGTCGGCAGGATCTCCTTGAACAGCCCCGCGTCCACGTCCGGCGCGGCGAACAGCACCTGGTCGAAGACCGGCGGGTCGCCCTCCTTCGCCTCGCGCCGCAGCGCCATCAGCTCCAGCGCCTCGGTCAGGGCACGGTTGCCCATGGAATGGGCGACGATGTGGATGGTCTCGGCCCCGGAACGGGCGACAAGCTCGTCGAGAAAGCGCGTCAGGCGGCGGCCCGACAGCTGCACCACGGCGGTATCGGCGACATAGCCGACCGTGGTGCCGCGCGAGGGCCAGGAATAGAGGATCGGCACCCCGATGAACTTCATGTCATAGGCGATCTGCGCCGCGCGGCGGGCGGCGGCGTCGAAGGTGACGTTATAGCCGTGGACGAAGACGAAGGCCTCTTTCCCCGGCGTGCGCGCGAACTCGCCGCTGAGACGGGTGTAGAAGCTGTCCGGCTCCATCGGTTCGACCGATTGCAGGACGACGTGCTTGGCCGGGTTGGCGCGGAACTCCAGCCGCCAGATCGACGGCGCCTCGACCAGCCCCGGGGTGTGCGTCTCGGGCACCGAGACCGAGGCGACGCCCAGCTCCAGCGTGCCCCGTCCGGGGCCGTAGAATTCGTTCGGATCGCTTTCGCCGGTGCGGGCGCGGTCGGTGGCATAGTAGACATCCACCATGCGAAAGCCGTCCTCGTCGCCCCGTGCGCCGGATGCCGGAGGCAACAGCGCCGCCTCGGCCTCGTCGCGATACCGGCTTGCGCTGGCCGCGTCGCCCGCCTGTTCCGCAACCGTGGCCAGCCGTTGCAGCGTCGCGGCGATGGTCGCTGCCGGCAGCGCCCCGGCGCGCTGTTCCTCCACCAGCGCCTCCAGCGCGGCGCGCGCGGTCTCGGCATTGCCATTCGCCAGCGCCAGCACCGCCGCGTCGTCGTAAAGCGGCGCGGGATCGACGTTCAGCACCGCGCGGTTGGCCGCGGCAAACCGGGCGAGTTGCAGCAGCACCTCCGCCGCCTCCGCGCCCCGGCCCTGCCCGGTCAGCAACTCTGCCCCCAGCTTGTAAAGGTCGTGGACCAGCCGCACATCGGGCGCGCCGCCCGCCTCTTCCGCGGCGAGCAGCGCGTCGATCCGGTCGAGCGCGGCGGGCGGATCGGTCTCGGCGAGGTATGCCAGCCCGATCAGGCCGGGGTCTTCCTGGGCGGGCGCGGCCAGGGGCAGCACCGCCAGCAGGGCGGCAACAAGGGCGCAGGTCAAACGCTGGATCACTCGTCAGTCCTCACCGGATTCTGTCGGCGCATCGTGGCCCGAACGGGGGCATCTGTAAACATTCTCGGGCTTTCGAATCCGCACCGGCCTGTGCCATGATCGGGCAAGGCATTTGTGACAAGACATTCATGGCCCGGGGGGGCGTGGCGTTGAAGTTTGCGTGCTTGCCAGTTGTTCTGGCGCTTTGCCTGGGCCTCGCGGCCGCGGCGCGGGCCGAGGTGCGGGCGCTGTTGATCGGGGTTTCAGACTACGACGATACCATCGGCGTGGCGGACCTGAAGGGCCCGGCGAACGACGTGCGCTTCCTGCGCGAGGTGCTGACAGGCCGTGGCGTCACCGATATCACCGTGCTGGCGGACGGGGTCGAGGGCGTGCCGACCCGTGCGGCGATCCTTGGCGGTTTCGCGGCGATGGCGGCGCGGTCGGGACCGGGCGACCTGGTGTTCGTCTCGATGTCGGGCCACGGCACGCGGCAGCCAGACCCGGATGGCGACGAGACCGACGGCCTGGACGAGGTCTTCCTGCCCGCCGACACCGCGCGGGGGGAGCCGGGCGCGGGGCTGATCCCGAACGCGCTGGTGGACGACGAACTGGGCCGCGCGGTGATGGCGATCCGGCGCACCGGCGCGGATGTCTGGCTGGTGATGGACAGCTGCCACTCTGGCAGCGGGCTGCGCGCCGCGCCCGCCGGCACGGCGGCGCGCTACGTCGACCCCGAGGTGCTGGGCATCCGTGCGGCGGAAAGCCGGGTGGCCGAGGCGGATACGGTGGAAGAGGACGGGCCGGAGCCTGCGGGCGGCTACCTCGCCTTCTACGCCGCGCGGTCGTCCGAGGTCGCGCGCGAGGTCCGTTTCGAAGGCGATGGCGGCGCGGTCTGGTACGGTCTCTTCACCGCCAAGCTGGCGGCGCGCCTTCAGGACGCCGGTGCGATTTCCTACCGGCAGCTGTTCCAGGGCGTGCTGGCCGACATGAACGACACCACGGTGCCGGGCGGCGCGCGGTTGCAGACGCCGCTCTGGGCAGGAACGCTGATCGACGCCACCGTTCTTGGCGGCCGCGACACCGCCGGGCTGCGCCGCTTTGCGGTGATGGGCGGTCGGCTGAAGGCGGGCAAGGTCCACGGGCTGGCCGACGGCACCCTGATGGGGCTGGTGGCCGACCCCGCCGACCCGGCCGACGCGCTGATCGGCGTGGCGCAGGTGCGGCAGGTGGGGGCGACGAGCGCGAAGCTGGTCGCGGTGGAGGCCGCCTGCGTGCCCAAGGTCGCGGCGGATTGCCCCGAGACCGGCGCGCTGCCGCCGAATGCGCGCTATGCCCAGGTGCTGGCCCGCCCCGTCGACCTGCTGGTGCGCCTTGCCCCGGCCCGGACACTGGACGGCACGCCCCTGCCCGCCGACGATCCCGCCGCCGCCGCGCTGGCCTCGGCGGTTGCGACCGTCAACGCCGACGGCGGCACAAGGATCGAGATGGACGCGCAGTCCTTCGACGTGGAAGCCGTGCTGGCCGAGGGTCAGCTCTGGTTCGGCCCGCGTGCCCAGATCGACCGCAGCCCGGTCGGCCTGCCCATCGTCCCTGACGCCGAGGCGCTGGCCACCGCGCTGCGCCGCATCCGCAAGGCCGAGGAACTGTCGCGCCTGCTGTCCTCGGTCGCCACCAAGCCCTCGCTGCTGTCGCCCAACCCGGTCAACCTGACGATCGACGTTGCCGCTTCCGACGCCCGCGCGCTGGCGCCCATCGGCACCGCAATGGACCCCTACGACGAATGCAGTGCGGCGATGGCGACCGCCGCCGCCCCGGCCAGCCTGCCCCCTTCCGCCGATCTCAAGCAATGCGACGCGCTCACGGTCTCGGCCCAGGGCGCGGTCGCGGGCGCGCGCGACGTCAACCGCATCCACATCGACGCGAAATACTGCGTCAACACCGCCTACGAGCGCATCGAGGACACCGCCCGGCCCCGCGCGGTGGGCGACGGGATGATCCTTTGCTCCGACTGCCCCGACGGCTATTCGGCGGGCGAGGAACGCCTGTTCCTGATCGTCACCGAGGCCGAACAGAACGCCGAGGCGCTGAACCTCGAAGGGCTGATCGAAAACTGCGGCGGCGCGTCCACGCGGGGCGCGGGCGAGGCGCAGGTGATCGACTTCCTCACGGACCTCGCCCGGCGCCCCGGCACCCGCGGCGCCTTCGGCGCGCGCGCCTCGGCGTCGGAGGTCTGGGTTGAACGGCACGACTGGCGGGTATTGCCCCGGCCCGAGGCCTTCGCCCGGGCGGGACGGAATTGACATGCAACGGGAGACGAGACGCATGAAACGACTGGTTATGGCGCTGGCCCTCCTGCCCGCGGCCGCGATGGCAGAGGGTCTGGCGGGCGTCGCCGTGCCCTCGGGCGACAGCGAGGTGCTGGTCAAGTCCTATGTGCTGGGACAGAAGACCGCCGAAGACGCCATCGACGGCGAGGCCGCGACGCGCATCTTCGGCGGACGGGTGGCGCAGACCGGGGCATGGCCCGCGCAGGTCTCGCTGCACGACGCCACCAAGGCGCGCGAGGGCACGGCGGAGAGCCGGTTCCAGTCGCAGTTCTGCGGCGGTTCGCTGATCGCGCGGCAATGGGTGCTGACGGCGGCGCATTGCCTCGTCAAGCAGGACGGGTCGGTCACGGCGGCGGCGGATGTGGTGATCCACACCAGCAGCGTCGACGTGCGCGAGGGCGACTGGCGCGACGTCGCCCGGGTGATCGTCCACGAGGATTACAACCCCCAGCGCATCGACAACGACGTGGCGCTGGTGCAGCTGGCCCAGCCGGTGCAGCAGGCCTCGGGCCCCATCGGTGCGATCTCCATCGCGCCGACCGGCGCGCAGGTGCCGACCGGCCCGGCGGTGGTGATCGGCTGGGGCCGGATGGAGAACGGCAAGTTCCCCTACCAGCTGATGGAAACCGATATCGACATCGTCCCGAACGACACCTGCAACGCCGGCATGGCCGAGCAGACCAAACGCGACATGGGCGGCTTCCTTCTGGGCGTCGGACAGGCCAACGGCATCCCGATGGAGAACCTCGAACAGGCCTATCAGATCCTGACCAAAGAGATCGGCCCGGCGCTGAGCCCCGGCATGATCTGCGCCGGAACGCCCACCGGCCAGCGTACCATGTGCAACGGCGACAGCGGCGGGCCGCTGATGGTGAAACAGGCGAACGGCCAGTGGCTGCAATACGGCATCGTCAGCTGGAACCGCTCGCCCATCGGCGCGGAGTCGGCCTGCGGGCACGAAAGCCTTTACGGTGTCTACACCCGCATCCCCACCTACTTCGACTGGATCGCGCGCCATGTGCAGGGGTGATGTCATGATCCGGCTTCTTCTTGCCGCTTCCCTGGCCGTTTCCACGCCCGCCTTCGCGCAGACGGGCTTCGGCGGGTCGTTCGACAACGCCGCCCCGGTGCAGCAGCAACCGGCCCCCGCTCCGGTGCCGGGCGGCGGCGGCTTTGGCGGCTCCTTCGACGGCGGCAGTCCGGTTCCGGTGCAGCCGCCGGTGGCGCAGGCGCCCGCGCCCGCACCAGGCGGGGACAACTTCGGTGGCAGCTTCGGCACCAACGAGCAGGCCCCGATCACGCCGCAGCCGCAACCTTACCAGCAGCCGCAACCTTACCAGCAGCCGCAACCTTACCAGCAGCCGCAACCTCAACCCTATCAGCAGCCGCAACCCTACCAGCAGCCGCAACCGCCGGTCGTCAACAACCAGCCGCCGCCGCAGCAGCCGCCCTACCAGCAACCGCAGCCGCCCCAGCAGCAGGCGCCGCAGGTCGACCCGCAGATCCTTGCCTTCGAATCCCGCGACTTCGGCGTGCAGCCGACCAACCAGCTGCGCTCCGGGCAGATGCACGCGCCCACGCCCACGGCGATCCCCGGCGCCAATGCCGTCTCGACCGCCGCGCTGGCGGGGGCCATCGCCTCGGGCCAGCAACTGGTGCTGATCGACGTGCTGGGCGGCCAATACAGCCTGCCCCGCGCGCTGGTCGCCCCGGCGCTCGCCTCGCCCGGCAGCTTCCAGGACCGCACCCAGCAGCAGGCCGGCCAGTGGCTGAGCCAGATCACCGGCGGGCGGCGCGACCTGCCCATCGTGATCTATTGCTCGGACCCGCAGTGCTGGCTCAGCTACAACGCGGTGCTGCGCACGGTGAACGCCGGGTTCGTCAACGTCTACTGGTATCGTGGCGGGCTGACCGCCTGGCAGATGGCTGGACTGCCGCTGCTGCCCTCGGGGATGTGAGGGGTGGTCCGGGCTCTCGCCCTTTTGCTCGCGCTGGCCTGGCCCGGCGCGGCACTGGCCGAGAGCCTGGCCGAGATCAACGCCCGCACGCTTGCCGCCTGGTCGGCGGGCGATGCGGACAAGGCAACCGCCACCGCCGAGGAAGCGCTGGCAACGGCGCGAACGGAAGGCCCTGCCGACCTTGCCGCGTGGTCCACGGCGCTGTCGAACATGGCCTACCTGGTTGCCCCCACCGATCCCGACCGCGCCGAGGCGCTCTGGCGCGAGGTCATCGCCCAACAGGGCGACGAAGCCCGAACGTCCGAGGCCGCGCTGGCGCGGTTGCAGCTTGGCAACCACCTTGCGGCTTCCGGACGCGCGGGCGAGGCGCTGACGCTCTTCACCGCCGCGCTGGAGGGCGCGCGCGGCACCGGCTGGCACGGGCAGGCGGCGAAACAGGTCGCGGACGCCCGGCTGGCGGCGCAGGACTACACCGGCTTCGCGCTGGCCTTCGAGGAGGCCGTGGCCGTCGCCCCCGAGTTGATCCGCCCGACCTATGGCGACACTTATCAGCGCCTCGGGCAAGAGGTCACGCGGCTGGAAAGCGAGGTCCGCTGGGCCGACACCCTGCCGCTGCTCGAGGCGCAGCTGACCATCCTGCGCACCTTCTACGACCTCGAAAACCGCGATCAGGCGATCCGCAACCTGATGTACAACCGCTATTTCGCCCTGACCCGGCTGGGCGACACCGCCCGCGCCCGGACGCAACTGCTGGCGTGGAAGTCCTTCGGCACGCTCTCCGAACACGATCGCGGCTTCATCGAGGAACGCCTCGCCCTCGCCCTGCCGTTGGCGACCGGCGGCAACATCGACACGCTGGAGCGGCTGGAAACCGTGCGCGAGGCGCTCGCCTTCGCCAGCGCGCTCGACAACGCCGACCCGCGCCTTGGTCTTGCGCTGAGGACGCTCGCCAGCGCCGAAGGGCACTTTGGCCAGGGCGCGGCGGCGATCCGGTCGCTGGAAACCGGCATCGCGATCCTGGAAAAAAGCGCCGAGGGGCGGCGGCATGTCCACCTGCTCTACGACGATCTCGGCTGGAACCTCGCCCTCGCCGGTCAGGACGCCCGCGCCGACATCGCCTATGCCCGCTCCGACGCCGCCCGCGCCTTGGCCCTGACGTATGACCCGGATGACGAGGCCCCGGCGGACCGGGCATGGCGGCACGTGAACCGGGCGAACTACCTCGGGTGGAGCGGGCGGGCCGAGCAGGCGCAACGGGAGCTGGCGACAGCCAAAAACGCGCTGGGCGACGCCGCCGACTACGCCGCGCAACTGGTGCGCACCCGCATCGCCGACATGGCGGTGGCGGCGGGGGGCGGCGACCCAGACGCGCTGATCGGGGCGGTGACGGCGCTGCGCGCGGTGGCCCCGAAGGACAGCCCCGACGTCAGCATGGCGCTCGCCAATGCCGCCGACACCCTGATGGTCGCCGGCCGCCGCCCCGCCGCGCGCGAGATGCTGGAGGCGGCGGTGCAGATCAACCGCACCGCCCTGCCCGAGATCGTGCCGCAGGCCGTCCACGCCCGCGGCTTCCTCGCCCGTGTCGAGATGCTGGAGGGCGATCGCGCCGCCGCGCTGGACCAGTTCCGCGCGGTGGTCGACGCCCGCAAGTCGCCGGTCTACCGCGACGGGCTCGCCGAGGCGTCGGACGATTTCGAACAGTTCGCCTGGTTGCTGATCGACCGCCCCGATCCCCCGCCCGAGGCCATCGCCGAAGCCTTCGAGGCGCTGCAATACACGCAAGTCACCCGCTCGGCCGAGGCGACGGCCTTCCTCGAGGCGCGGCTCGCCGTCGACGACCCTGCGCGCGGCGCGTTGCTGCGCCAGCGCCAGGATCTGACCGAGTCCCACGCCGCGCTCGCCGCCCGCCTGTCGCGGGCGCAGGCAGAGGGCATGGACCCTGCCGCGCTGGCGCAGGAACTCTCCGCCGTTGCCGCCGACCTCGCCGCCACCGACAGCCGTCTCGATGCGTTGGGCCTCGACGCGCTCGGCCTCGGGGCCGTCGAACCCTTGCCGCTGGCCGAAGTGCAATCGCTGCTGCGCCCCGGCGAGATGCTGGTGACATTCCTGCTGCCCGGTCTGACTCCGGGCCGCATCCGCGGTCTCGACGCCTCCTCGAACCACGTCATCGGCGTGACCCGCGATACCGTCAGGATCGCCCGCATGGGCGAGGCCAGCCGGGCCGCGCTCAACCGCCGCGTCCAGGCCTTCCGCTGCGACGTCGCCGTCAGCGACCCCGGCTGCGCGGGCGGCGGAGCGCAGGGCTTGCGCGGGGCAATGGCCGCCAGCGGCCCGAAACGCGCGGACGACCTCTTCGACCTGCCCGCCGCCCATGCCCTGTTCGCGGACCTCTTCGGCGACCTTGCCGCCGACCTGCCCGCCTATCCCCACCTGATCATCGCGCCCCCGCCCGACCTGCTGCGCCTGCCCTTCGCGGCGCTGCCCACCTCGGCGCAGGCGGTGGACGGCCTTGCCGGTGTGCGCTGGCTGATCCGCGACCACGCGATCTCGGTGCTGCCCGCCGTCTATAGCCTGCGCGCCCTGCGCAACGGTCCCGCGCGCGCAGGACTGGACACCATGATCGGCTTCGGCGACCCGACGATCGGCAACGCGCCCCCGGCCCGCTGCGCCGAGATGCAGGTCGCCGCCCTGCGCGCTGCCCCCGACGGCGGCGCCCGCCTGACCGACGCGGGCGCGGTGCCTCTGGCGGACGTGGACTGGCTCGCCGCCCTGCCCCGCCTGCCCGACTCGGCCTGCGAACTCCGGGCGATCCGCGACGCCTTCCCCGGCGGGGCGGTGCTGGTGCTGGGCGACGCGGCCACCGAGGCCCGCGTCAAGGCGATGGACACCGACGGCTCGCTCAAGACCGCCGACGTGGTGATCTTCGCCACCCACGGCCTGACCTCCGGCGAAAGCGGCGCCGCTGCCCCCGGGCTGGTGCTGACCCCGCCGCCCGTCGCCACGCTGGAGGACGACGGCCTGCTGTCGGCGGGCGAGATCGCCACGCTGGAGCTCGACGCGCAGCTTGTCGTGCTCTCGGCCTGCAACACGGCGGCGGGCGAGGATACCGGCAAGGACGGCCTGTCGGGCCTCGCCCGCGCCTTTTTCCAGGCCGGGGCGCGCAACCTGATGGTGACGCATTGGGCGGTCTATTCCGAGGCCGCGGTGGATGTTTCCACCGGCCTTTTCGCCGCGCTCGACCGCGACCCGGCCCTTGGGTTCGCCGGGGCGCTGCAAACCTCGGTGCTGGAGATCCTCGACGATCCCGGCAGACCGCCGCTGCACCATCACCCGGCCTACTGGGCCGCCTTCGCGATGGTCGGCGCGGATTGACGGCCCCGCCCGGCCCTGCCACTCCTGCGCCCTGAAGGAGATCCCGACATGGCCTTGCTCGGCGACGCCGCGATGGTGCTGTTCTACGACTTCGAGGGCGACGTGGCCGACCACGACGAATGGCATTCGGTCGAGCATTTCCACGAACGCCTCTCGGTCCCGGGGTTCCTGCGCGCCACCCGCTATCGCGCGACCAGCGGCGGCCCCGCCACGCTGGTGCTCTACGAGGTGACGGGGGTGGACGTCGCCACCTCGCCCGCCTACCTCGACCGGCTCGGCGCGCCGACGGAGTGGACCCGCGCCGTCATGCCCCGCTTTCGCGGCATGGTGCGCGGCTTCGCCACCGTCGCCGCCAGCGCCGGATTCGGCCTCGGCCAGGCAATGCGCGCCATTGCCTTCACGCCGCAGGAGGGGGCGGACCCTGGCGCAGACCTCGACCGCATCGCCGCGCAGCCCGGCATGGCGGGGTGCTATCTGCTCTCCCCCGCTCCGCCGCCGCCGATGACCGCGGAACAGGCGCTGCGCGGGGCCGACCGTCCGCTGGCCTGGCTGATGCTGCTGACGGCCTACGATACCGCCGTGCTGGAGGGTGTGCCGACCAAGCTGCCGGGCACCGATCCGGCGGCTTACGGCGGCACCTACAGGCTCACGCTCACGGCCACGGCGGAAGAGGCCGCGCGCACCCCACCCCCAGCGCGCCGCTGAAGGTCGCGGCAGGATGCGTGCCTGGCACGCATCGCCCGGCTTTCCCCACGCGCCATCCTGCCCGGGACAAGCGGCGCAGCCGTGGCCTCGGCAAGCGGTCGCCGTTGTTGCGCCATCGGTCCGGGCGACAATGGCGACACCGGCCCATCGGTCTGGCGCTGGCCTCTGTCGCAGAATGAGGTCAGGGAACCCTTCGCCCGCAGCGCGCGCGGGTCTGGAAGCAGGCGGCGATGCCTTCCAGGTCATGCGCGCCGGGGGCGCGGAAATGGGTATCGCCGCAGGGGGACAAGACCAGCGCATAGCCGCTGCCCCGGCGTTCCAGGAACATCAGGTAGTCGCCCCCGCCGGCCATCTCGCCGCACCAGGGGCCGAGGCAGAGCGCGTCGAGTGTCACCGCCTCGTCGAAGGGGTTGAGGAAGCCGTTGGTATCCAGCGACCGGCCCTTGATCCGCGCCGGGATCTCGTTGTGGGCGGGCGGGTTCTCGGTTGTCGGGTAGCGGTTGCGCGGCAGCAAGCCGCTGTCGAAGGCCGCGACCCCGGCGACCACGACATAGCTCTTGTCGCTCTTGGCGGCGAGGTCGTAGCCCTCTCTCGGCCCGACCGGCAGGCAGGACAACGCCTGCGCCGGACCCGCCAGAAGGATCAGCGCCAGCGCCCGGATCACGGCAGATGCTCCGCAAACGCCTCCAGCACCTTTGCGTAAACCGCCCGCTTGAAGGGCACGATGGCTTCGACCAGCTGCCCATGCGGCTGCCAGCGCCAGGTCGAGAATTCCGGGTGTTCGGTGGCGATGTCGACCTGGTCGTCGGCCCCGAGATGGCGCATCAGGAACCACTTCTGCTTCTGCCCGCGATAGCGCCCCTTCCAGATCTGCGGCACGATGTCGTGGGGCAGGTCGTAAGGCAGCCACTCCGAAGTCTCGGCCACGACTTCGACCAGGTCCGCCGTCACGCCGGTCTCTTCCCACAATTCGCGCAGCGCCGCGGCCCGCGGTTCCTCGCCCTTGTCGACGCCGCCCTGCGGCATCTGCCAGGCCTCGGTGAAGCGGTCCTTGCGCTGGCCGACGAACACCCCGCCGTCGCGGTTCATCAGCATGACGCCGACGCAGGGGCGGTAGGGCAGTTTCTCGATCTCTTCGGGGGTCATCGGCGGCTCCTTTCCACGGGTTCTGTCACGCCCCGCCCCCGCCGCGCAAGGGTGTGACGCGGCGTAGGGGGTGACAACCGCGCGAGCCCCCGCAAAGCTGCGCGCCAGGACAAGAGAGGGAGCGACTCATGGCCACTTATCCACATCTTCTGGCGCCGCTGGACCTCGGCTTCACCACGTTGAAGAACCGCGTGCTGATGGGGTCGATGCACACCGGGCTGGAGGAGACCCGCGACTGGAACCGGGTGGCCGAGTTCTACGCCGAACGCGCGCGCGGCGGCGTCGCGCTGATGGTGACGGGGGGGATCGGGCCGAACCTGGAAGGGTCGGTGCTGCCGGGCGCCTCGATGATGACCACCGAAAAGGACGTGGCCAACCACCGGATCGTCACGGAGCGCGTGCATCAGGCCGGGGGCAAGATCGCCATGCAGATCCTGC
>JAGRMS010000244.1 GCA_020441135.1 Pseudooceanicola sp. | reverse complement strand
TGTCGCCGAGGAAGCGGTAGCGCGAAAAGGCGTAGGCCGCGGGCAGCGCCACGGCGACCGAGATCACCGTGTTGATCGAGACATAGAGGATCGAATTGATATAGCCCCAATACCAGGTCGGATCGGTGAAGATCGTCCGGTAGTTCGCCAGCGTGAAGGTCTGCGGGAACAGCGAGAAGCCCGACAGGATCTCGTTCGTGGTCTTGAAGCTCATCGCCACCAGCCAGTAGATCGGCAACAGCAGGAAGAGGATGTAGACCAGCGGGACAAGGTGGCGTTTCTGCATCGGGCTTACCTCTGGTCGTCGCGGGTCATCAGCGTGTAGAACAGCCAGCTGACGAAAAGCGTGATGGCGAAGTATATCAGCGACATCGCCGCCGCGGGCCCAAGGTCGAACTGGCCGAGGGCGATCTTGACGAGGTCGATACTCAGCAAGGTCGTGGAGTTTCCGGGGCCGCCGCCGGTCAGGGTGAAGGGCTCGGTATAGATGTTGAAACTGTCCATGAAGCGCAGCAGCACCGCGATGGTCAGCACGGTGCGCATCTTCGGCAGCTGGATGTAGCGGAACACCTTCCAGGGGCTCGCTCCGTCGATCTTCGCCGCCTGGTAATAAGCGTCGGGGATCGAGACGAGACCGGCATAGCAGAGCAGCACCACCAGCGAGGTCCAGTGCCAGACATCCATCACGATGATGGTGATCCAGGCGGCGACGGGCTGCTGGGTCATGTCGTAGGGGATGCCCAGCACCTCGTTCAGGAAATAGCCCATCAGGCCGATGCCCGGCAGGGTGAAGATGTTCCACATCGAGCCGACGACGTTCCAGGGGATCAGCATCGGCAGCGCCATGAGGACGAGACAGACCGGTACCCAGAAGCCTTTCCGTGGCATCGACAGGGCGATGACGATGCCGAGCGGGATCTCGATGGCGAGGATCATGCCGGTAAAAAGGAACTGCCGCCCCAGCGCGGCGTGGAAGCGTTCGGAGCGGAGGAGTTGCTGGAACCAGCCCAGCCCCTCCCAGAAGAACTGGTTGTTGCCGAAGGTCTCCTGCACCGAGTAGTTGACCACCGTCATGATCGGCACCAGCGCGTTGAAGGCGACGAGCAGGAGGACGGGGAGGACGAAGAACCAGGCTTTCTGGTTGACGGTTTTCATGGGTTGTCTCCCTCGTCTGGTGCGCCGCCGGGCAGCGCCCGACCGCCGGGTGGGCGCCGCAACGCCTGTGGTCGCCACTTTATGGTGCCAAGTCCTCTGACGCTGGTGCCCGCGGCAACGTTGCAAAAGCGCCCGCCCGAGGGGGCGGTCGGGCGCTGCCCGGCGGCGCTTCGCGCCTTGTTCCGGGCAAGAGGGGCTGCATGGAAGCCGATTGCCCTCATCCCCCCGCCTCCGTCGCCAGCCACCCGTCCGCATACAGCCGCGTCTGGTCGGGCCGGAACCGCAGCGAGACCGTCTCGCCCTGCGCGGGCACCGGCCCCTCGACGATGGCGGACACGCGCGTATCGCCCAGCACCGCCTCGACCACGCTGTGCCGCCCGAGGTCGGACACCTTGCGCACCCGCCCCTCCAGCCCGCCCGGCCCGAGGCTCACGAACTCGGGCCGTATCCCGATCTCGCAGCGCGCGCCGCTGCCGGTGATCCGCCCCTCCAAAGGCACCATCACCCCGTTGAAGAACGCCGCGCCATCCCGCACCTCGCAGGGCAGCACGTTCATCCCCGGCGAGCCGATGAAATGCCCGACAAACGTATGCGCCGGACGCTCGAACAGCTCCACCGGCGTGCCGATCTGGACGATCACGCCAAGGTCCATCACCACCACCTGATCGGCGAAGGTCAGCGCCT
>JAGRMS010000243.1:287-5677 GCA_020441135.1 Pseudooceanicola sp. | reverse complement strand
CTGATCACCGCCTCGATCCTGTCGAAAAAGCTGGCGGCCAGCCCGGATGCGCTGGTGCTGGACGTCAAGGTCGGTTCGGGCGCCTTCATGAAATCGGCCGAGGACGCGCGGGCGCTGGCGGTGGCGCTGACCGAAACGGCGGTGGCTGCGGGCTGCCGGACGACGGCGGTGATCAGCGACATGAGCCAGCCGCTGGCCCCGGCGCTCGGCAACGCGCTGGAGGTGGCCGAGGTGATGCGGGTGCTGACGGGCGAGACCGCGGGGCCGCTGGTGCAGATTTGCGTGGCGCTGGGCGGCGTGCTGCTGGCGGACGCGGGGCTGGCTGGCGATGTGCAGGAAGGCGCGGACCGGATCGCCGCGGCGCTGGCGGGGGGCCAGGTGGCCGAGCGGTTCGGGCGGATGGTGGCGGCGCAGGGCGGGCCGGTGGCCTTCGTCGATGCCTGGGCGCGGTTCCTCCCCGAGGCGACGGTGATCCGCGAGGTGGCGGCCCCGGTGTCGGGTTACGTTTCGGCGATAGACGGCGAGGCGCTGGGGCTGGCGGTGGTCCGCCTCGGCGGCGGGCGGCAGGTGGAGGGCGACCTGGTGGACCCGGCGGTGGGCCTCAGCGGGATCGTGCGGCTGGGCGACAGGGTGACGAAGGGTGCAGCGCTGGCGCAGGTCCACGCGGCGCGCGAGGATTCGGCGCGGGCGGCGGAAAAGGCGGTGCGGGCGGCGATCACGCTGTCGGACACACCTCCGTTGCGGCCGGAGCTGATCCGCGAGAGGATCGGCTGATGCCCCGCGCCTTCCTCGTGGTGATGGATTCGGTCGGGATCGGCGGGGCGCCGGATGCAGATCGTTTCTATAACGGCGAAAGGCCGGATACCGGGGCGAACACGCTGGGCCACATCGCGCTCGCCTGCGCGAGAGGACAGGCGGAAGAGGGCCGCAGCGGGGCGTTACGCATACCGCACCTGGCGGCGCTGGGGCTGGGCGAAGCGGTGCGGCTGGCCTCGGGCCTCGACTGCGGGCTCGGGCCTGCGGTGTCGGGCCTGTGGGGCGCGGCGAGCGAGGTCTCGCCCGGCAAGGACACGCCTTCGGGGCATTGGGAACTGGCGGGGGTGCCGGTGCCCTGGGACTGGACGTATTTCCCCGATACCGTGCCTGCTTTCCCGGACGACCTGACACGGGCGGCGGCAGAGGCGGCGGGGACAGACGGCATCCTCGGCAACTGCCACGCCTCGGGTACCGAGATCATCGCCCGGCTTGGGGCAGAGCACATGCAGGGCGGCCAGCCGATCTGCTACACCTCCGCCGACAGCGTGTTCCAGATCGCGGCGCATGAAGAGACGTTCGGGTTGGAACGCCTCTATGCGCTCTGCCAGGCGCTGGCCCCGCGCCTGCACGCGATGAAGGTGGGGCGGGTGATCGCACGGCCCTTCATCGGCACGCCCGAAGCCGGGTTCACGCGGACGGTGAACCGCCACGATTACGCGATCCGGCCCCCGGCGCCGGTGCTGACCAACTGGGCGCAGGGCGCGGGGCATCGGGTTCATGCCGTGGGCAAGATCGGCGATATCTTCTCGATGGAGGGAATCGACACCCTGTCGAAGGGCTGCGATGCCGAGCTGATGGGGCATCTCGGGCGGCTGGTGGAGGAGGCGGAAGAGGGCAGCCTGACCTTCGCCAATTTCGTCGAGTTCGACAGTCTTTACGGCCACCGCCGCGACGTGTCCGGCTATGCCCGGGCGCTGGAATGGTTCGATGCCGCGATCGGCACGGTTCTGGCGCGGTTGCGGGCAGGCGACCTGATGGTGCTGACGGCAGATCACGGCAACGACCCGACCTGGAGCGGGACCGACCACACGCGCGAGCGTGTGCCAGTGCTTTGCTCGGGGGTGGGGACGGGTTCGCTGGGACTCGTGGGCTTTTCCGATGTAGCGGCGAGCGTGGCGGCACATCTTGGGCTCGGAGAGAGAGGAGCGGGCCGCAGTTTCCTCTGACGCGGGCCAAGGGCTTTCGAAAGCCCTTGAAGGCGCTTTTCAAGCGCCTTGGCCGCTTGCTCTTGGCGGGCGTCCGGCCCAGAAAGGGCAAAACAGGAGCCGCCGCCATGTCCGACCACCTGACCGTCGTCCATCACCCGCTGGTGCAGCACAAGCTGACCCTGATGCGTCACCGCGACACGCCCACCGCCGTCTTCCGCCAGCTGCTGCGCGAGATCACCCAGCTGCTGCTCTACGAGGTCACGCGGGAACTGCCGCTGACGAAGAAGCCGATCGAGACACCGCTGGAAGAGATGGACGCGCCCACGCTGGCCGGCAAGAAACTCGCGCTGGTGTCGATCCTGCGGGCCGGGAACGGGATGCTGGACGGGGCGCTGGAGCTCATCCCCTCGGCGCGGGTCGGCTTCGTGGGCCTCTACCGGGACGAGGCGACGCTCCAGCCGGTGCAGTATTACTTCAAGGTGCCCGAGGGGCTGGAGGATCGGCTGGTCATCGCCGTCGATCCGATGCTGGCGACGGGCAATTCCTCCGCCGCCGCCGTCAAGCTGCTGAAGGACGCGGGAGCGAAGGATATCCGCTTCCTCTGCCTGCTGGCCGCGCCCGAAGGCGTGGCGCGGATGAAAGAGGCGCACCCGGATGTGCAGATCGTCACCGCCGCGCTCGACCGGGGCTTGAACAAGAAGGGCTACATCATGCCCGGCCTCGGCGACGCCGGCGACCGGATGTTCGGCACCAAGTAACCTTTGCGCGCTTTACTCTCCGCCTGATCTGCGCCAGTGTTGGCGCTATATTTCGTGGGGGATCGACATGCAGAACGCAGGTCTTGTGGTTGCCTTGGTAGCGGCCTTCGTCTCCGGTTCCGCCTTCGCGCAAGGGTTGCGCCCGCCGGCAGAGCTGCCGCCTGCCGGTTATGCCGGGCGGCAGTATGTCGACAGCCAGGGCTGCGTCTTCGTGCGCGCCGGGGTCGGTGGAGTGGTCAGCTGGGTGCCGCTGGTCACGGGCGAGCGGGTACAGGTCTGCCGCGCGCCTGTGGCGGTTGTTGCGCCGGTCGCCGTGCCGGATGCCGTGGCGGTGCGGGCCGCTCCGAAGGTCGTGACACATCGCGTCGTCGCGCAGGCGCCGGCGGAGCGACGGGTGGTGCCGCTGCATGTCTACGAGAACCGCCAGAACACCCGCAATGTCGCCGTGCCCAAGGGCTATCGCCCGGTCTGGAGCGATGACCGGCTGAACCCCCACCGGGCCGAACGGACGCTGGCGCCGAGTGTTGTCGCGCCGGTACCAGCCGTGCCGCGGGGCTATCGCGCGGCGTGGCAGGACGGGCGGATAAGCTCTACGCGGGCGCGCGGGACGGTGACGGGCGAGGCGGCGATGGGGGCGATCTGGACCAACGACCTGCCGCGCGAGTTGATCCGTCCGCCCGTCGCCGCGCAGGTGATCACCGCGCCGAACAACGCACGGGTTGGTCGGTCGCCATTCTGGGAGCCGCCGGTCGCCCCGGTGGCGCATCTGTCGACGCGCTCGGCCCCCGGGGCGGCGATCTATGTGCGGGTCGCGCGTTATGCCGGGGCCGAGGAGGCGCGGCAGGCGGCGCAGGGCATTCGCGGGGTGAGCCTGCACCTGGGCCGCACCGCCCGGGGCGAAAGCCTGCTGCTGGCCGGTCCCTATGCCTCCCGCGCCGAGGCGCAGGCGGCGGAGGCCGCGTTGCGCCGGGCAGGGTATGCCGGGGCTTCCGTCCTACGCTAACCTCAGCCGCCGCAGATGTTCTGCACCTGCACCCAGTCGCGGTCGGTCATCACCGGAGGCGGCGTCTTGCCCGCCATAGGGTCGGCCTCGATCAGGCCCAGCACCGACTCGCCGGTGACGTCGACCGCCATCGCATAGGGGCGCGCGGGCACTTCGGCCTCGGCGAAGGCGGTCAGCATCCGTTCTTCCGGCACCAAAGGGCGCGGCGCGGCCAGCACCGTTTCGGCATAGCCGTCAAGCATGTCGTCGCCGACCTCACCTGTTGTCAGCAACCGGAAGGTCGCGCGGACGCCACCGGCCTCAAGCAGCGTGCCAAGCGGGTCAGCCAGCAGGGCGCGCTGGCGCTCGGCCAACACATGCCCGGCCAGCACCGCCGGATCCTCGTAATCCTCGACCAATGCCTTGTTCACCAGTACGATCCCGCCCGGCAGAAACAGGCTCCCCGGCAGTCCGGCGGGCAGCACGACGATCTGGCGGACGCCCGTTCGGCGCGCGAGGCGGGCCAGCGCGGGGGCGCTGGCGGTGGTGCGGCAGGCCCGGCCGGCGAGGCGTTCGAGACGGGTCAGCAGCGCCTCGCCGATTTCCATCCGCTTGACCGTCGGCACCACGTCCAGCGCGTGGCGGCGCATCGCGCCCGGCAGCCAGAACACCAGCAGGCCCAGCACCACGGCGCTGACGGTCAGGAAACCGGCCAGCCGCAGACGGCCCGGGCGCGGGCGGGCGCGGTCCACGGCCTGGCGCAGGCGTTCGAGGGCGGCGACCATCTCGGCCTCGGAGGCCGCGAATTCCAGCGTCTCGTCGGGGTCGCCGTCGGGGGTGAAGATCGCCGGTGTCTCGCCCGGGTTCTGGCGGTCGATGGCGGCGAGAGACCAATGCGTCAGGGCGCGGTTGCGGAAGTCGGAGATGGTCAGCGTGGCCTCGCCCAGCGAGACCACGACCTCGCGCCGCTGCGTGTCGGCGGCGGCGCGCCAGAGGCCGGGGGCCTCGAGCCGCTGGTATTTCCTGAGCGCCGTCATTTCTGGCAGGTCTGCCCGTGCCTTCTTGGTTGCCCGAGAGGGTAGCACGGGGCCTGCGTCATGGGCAAACGGCTTGCGTCAGTGTTTTGGCGCGTCCCTGTGGACGTATTTGCAATCGCAATAGGGGCATTCGACGAACCCCGTCTCATGCGGGAGGCTGAGCCAGACGCGGGGGTGGCCCAGCGCCCCTTCGCCGCCGTCGCAGGCGACACGATAGCTGTCCACAACCCGGGTTTCGGGGGCTTCGATGGTCATGGGGCGCGGTCCTTCTGCCTCTGCTGCCCTCGTTTATGCGCAGAGGCGGCGGCGGGGGCAAGGGGCGCGATGTCTCAGGTCCGGTCGATGCGGGCCTGGTAGCAGTTGTTGCGGGCCGAGCGGACGTGGACATAGGCGACGTCCGCGCGGGACAGGATCGCGGCGGCGGCGGCGGGGATGTCCGGCGTCGGGGTGATCCGGCCGGTGCCGTAGACGATGCGGTCGTTCGCACCGTAGCCCTTGACCAGGTAGTCGGGCGAGGCGAGCGCGGCGGGGATCTCGGTGCCGCCGCCCTGTTCGCAGGGATCGGCGCAGAGGAAGATCGGGCCGGTTTCGGCATAGGGTTGCAGCGCCGGGAAGGGGCGGTGGGCGAGGATCAGCATCGGCGCGCCTT
>JAGRMS010000243.1:0-224 GCA_020441135.1 Pseudooceanicola sp. | reverse complement strand
GGGTATGGCCATAGGCATCGGGGGCACCGGATTGCAGGGCGCGGACCTCGGCGGTGGGCAGGGCGGTGAATCGGATCATGGGTTGGTCTCCTTTGGTGGGGTGATGCCAGAGGAGGGGTTCAGGGCGCGACCCGGAAGCTGCGGAATCGGGTGGGGCGGGCGAGCGCCCGTCCGCCGGGGGGCGCTGCTACGGCTTTGAAAGGCACTTTATATTGCCAAGCCCT
>JAGRMS010000242.1 GCA_020441135.1 Pseudooceanicola sp. | reverse complement strand
CGGCCCCAGCCCGTCCGAGGCCAGCGTCGAGGAGGGCGCCGAGACCCAGAGCTTCCGGAACAGCCCGTTGCCCAGCCGGAAGTCCAGCTCGCGCTCGAAATCCATGTTGGCCGAGGGCTGCGAGAAAGCGTCGGCGGTGGCCCTCACCGGCACGGTCGCCGCACCGCCGGGGTTGTCCTCGAAAGGTTCGGCCCGGGTGAAGTCGGTCGCGGGGGCGGTGACGGCGGCAACCCGCGCGGCTTCGGCCTCCGTTCGGGCCATCGCGCCCAGATGCGACAGGGCAAGATCGCCCGCCGCCACGGGACCGGCAAGGAACGCGGCCAGCCCGAGGCCCGGGACCAGCCGCATGGGGATTATTCCGCCTCGTCGGCCGGCTTGGCGTTCAGCAGGCCATACCGCTCGGCACCGATGTCGTCGTAAAGCGAAATCTGCGTTTCGAGATAGTCGATATGGCCTTCCTCGTCGGCGATCAGTGCCTCGAACAGGTTCTTGGTGACGTAATCGCCCACCTTGTCGCAATGCTGGCGCGCCTCGATATACAGCGTGCGCGCGTCCTGTTCCGCCGCCAGGTCGCATTCCAGGCTTTCCCGCAGGGTCTGCCCGATGCGCAGCGCGTCGAGCTTTTGCAGGTTCGGATGGCCGCCCAGGAAGATGATGCGGTCGATCAGCCTGTCGGCGTGGTGCATCTCCTCGATGCTTTCCGCGCGCGACTTGTCGGCCATGCGGCCATAGCCCCAGTCCTTTTGCAGGCGGTAATGCAGCCAGTACTGGCTGACCGCCGTCAGTTCACTGCGCAGGGCGCTGTTGAGATAGTCGATGACCTTCGTGTCGCCCTTCATGGTCCGATCCCTGTGTGGTGGCGCGGCGCAGGCCGCGCAATTGCATGGGTACGCCGAGGCTGTCGCAGCTCCGCATGGTGTCCAGGAACAGCGGCAGGCACCCGCCGCAGTCCGCCCGTTTGCCCAGCGCGCGATAGATCTTGCCGGGCGTGATCACCGTATCAGGGTCGGCAGCACGCATCCAGTCCACCGCGGCGCGGATGTCGTGGTCGGAGATGGTATTGCAGTGGCAGACGATCATCGGCGCAGCTCGCTGGGGTGGGCCGGGGCGCGCGCGGGCGCCCCGGAAAGGGGTCACTTGAACACGGCACCGGGGTTGTCGAGGCTGTCCGAGCCTTCAAAGGCGATCCGGTCAAGACCCAGGACACTCACCGCGCGCTCGATATCGCGGGTCTGCGCCACCAGCGCGTCGACCGCCCCCAGCACCAGAGCCTCGCCCGCGGCGTTTCCGCGCGCGATCATCTGGTCATAGGTGAAACCGGCCTCGGCGGCGGTCTTGATCCGCCCGAGCTTGAGCATCGTGTCGTTCAGCGAGGCACTCAGCCCGGAATCGACGGCGGCATCCTTCTCGGCCACCAGGTCGGACAGCGACGGACCCGAGACCAGGCTGCCGTCGATCCGCACATACTGCCCGGTATAGACGTTCCGGATGCCCATGCCGTCGTAAAAGTGGCTGTTGTGCGTGTTGTCCGAGAAACAGTCCTGCTCCTCCTCCGGGTCGTTCAGCAGCACGCCCAGCTTCATCCGCTCGCCCGCCAGTTCGCCGTAGGAAAGCGAGCCCATGCCGGTCAGCATCGCGTTGATCCCGGCGTCCGCGTCCGCCATCACGGCCGCGCGCGCCGCGCCGTCCTTGCCCCAGGCGGCGGCGATTTCTTCCAGGTCGCCGACCAGCAACGCACCCGCCGCCAGCAGGTAGGCGGCGCGGCGGTCGCAGTTGCCGTTGGTGCAGGCATCGCCCTGCGCGTAGTCGGTCCAGGGCCGGTTGCCGGCACCCGGAGCGGTGCCGTTCAGATCCTGGCCCCAAAGCAGGAACTCGATGGCATGATAGCCGCGCGCGACGTTGGATTCGACCGCGTCGGCCTCGTTCAGGGTTTCCGCGATCAGGGCGGGGGTGATGGTCGAGGCATCCACATCCGCGCCCGACAGCTTGAATGCCGGATTGGCGATGACGTTCAGCGCCGCATATTCGTTCTCGTCCGTCGCGCCGCCGTAGGAGATATCGACATAGTCGATCAGCCCCTCGTCCAGCGGCCAGGCGTTCACCCGGCCCTCCCAGTCGTCGACGATCGGGTTGCCGAAGCGAAAGACCTCGGTCTGCTGATAGGGCACCCGCGCGTGCAGCCAGGCGGTTTTCGCGGCCTGAAGGGCCTCGGGCGAGGGCGTCTCGGCCAGCGCCTTCAGCGCGTCCTGCAACGCCTTCGCGGTGGCCAGGCTGTCGCCGTATCCGGCCTCGGCGATGTCGGCATAGGTGGTCAGCACGGCGGATTTGTCGACCGCCAGGGCGGGCAGGGCCGTCAGCGCGGTGGTGGCGAAGGCTGCCAGTAGCGTGCGGGTCATCATGGTCCTTTCAGTGGGCAAATTCAGAGGGCGAGGGCCGGTCGATGGCGCCGCCCCGGGTCATTCCAAGCAGCGCCGGGCCGAAGGCCCCGGCCAGGCGCACCGCCTCGAAGACGGCAGGCCCGCGCAGCAGGGTGCAGGCGAAGAGCGTCGCCTCCTCGTCGTCCCGCATCGCGGCGGCGGCCATCATCTGGGCAAAGGCGCATTCGTCGCCGCCCACGCAGCGGCAGTCAAAGGCGTGGCGCATCAGCGGACGCCGGGCGCCGCGCGTTGCCACGCGCATCAGCGCGTCGAGGTCGGCAACCGCGTCGGCCCCGGCCTCGCGGCCGAGCGACAGCCGCAGGCTGTCGGCGATGGTGTCGCGGTTGGCGCCGTCGCACCAGCCGCGCAGGCAAAGCACGGCGGCCTGCTCCACCGCGCCCATCTCGCGCAGGTGGCCAACGGGCGCGCCGCCGCGCGGCGCCGCTTCGGGCGCGGGAAACGCGAAGCGCATCGTCATTTGGTGAGGATCAGCTTCCCGGCGCGGGTGATGCGCAGGGTATAGACCTGCCCGTCGAGCACGATCTGCGCCTGGTTGCCGTCCTGGGTCAGGCGGCGGGCATCGTAGGCGGGCAGCGAAGTGGCGGTGTTGATCGGGGTGGAAATGGTCATGTCCGGCTCTCCATCGGGTCCAAAGGGCGGGGGCACCCGGGCTGTCCTTCCTGGTCTGGCATGGGGTGGTCTCCAAGGGGCTCATTCGGTCGGTGCTGCCTGGACATTCGGTGGCGTGGACGCGCGATAAAATTTACTGAAAAGGTAGGATATGTCAACGGCCATCCTGAGTGAATTTGTCGGCTTTGACCGGGCGGGACGCCGGGGAAACCGCTCCGACAAACGAAAAGGGCCGCCCGAAGGCGGCCCTTTCCCTGTCCTGCCGGGCAATCACATCCCCAGCGAGGCCTTGTACAGCTTGATCTGGCTCTCGCGTCCGATCTGGTCGGTGATCTTCTCCCAGGCCGCCGCGATGGCATCGGCGGTTTCCTGCGCCGAGGCGTATTGCCCGGCAAAGCCCTTCGCCAACTCGTCCTCGGCGACCGAGTAATACTGGAAGATACCGGGGATCCGCGGCTCGATGGCGGCGTTCGGGTGGTTGTAGCTGTCCGCATTCGACCCGAGGTAGTCCTCGACGAAGGCCCGGTCATAGCCCGCCGCTTCCCACTCTTCATAGTTGAAGTGCGAATTGCGGTAAGGCTGGAAGCCCGAGGGATAGGCCGACATCCAGAGCGAGATGTCCTTGCCGCCCAGATGCGCCGCCGCCGACCAGGCCGCCTTGCGCTTCTTCTCGTCGCCCGAAACGCGGTTGGTCACGTAGACGCCCCAGCCGAGGTAGGCCATGTTCGGGGCAAAGTTCTCCTTCTCCTCCCAGGCGCCGGCCTTGTGGTTGTAGACGCGGGACGCGCCGGGGTTGATCGAGAAGCCGACCACGTCGCCGACGACCGAGGTGTCGGAGGTGCGGGCCGACGAGCCCACGTCGCCCCACCAGCAGATCATCGAACCCGTGCCCGCCAGGAACTGCTGGAAGGCGGTGGTGCCGGGGTCGGCGTTGATCTGGTCCGCCGGATAGGCGTTGGCGGCGACCAGGTCCATCACGTCCTGGATTGCCTGCACCCAGCCCGGATTGTTGACGCGCGGCTTCATCGTATCGGGGTCGAACAGCCAGGCCGGATCGTCGGGATGCTTGACGTAGGCCGTCGCGCGGTCCTCGAGGAAGTAGAAGCCGAAGC
>JAGRMS010000241.1 GCA_020441135.1 Pseudooceanicola sp. | reverse complement strand
GTTACGTCCGCGTGCTGAAGGCCGGCTTCCGCTATGGCGACATGGCGCCGATGGCGATCAGCGAATTCGTCGACCGCGACCGCGACGCCAAGGGCGCCGCCGACAAGGCCCGCGTCGCCGCTGAAGAAGCCGCCGCCACCGAAGAATAACCCCGCATCGCCGGGAGTTGTGAAAGGCCCCCGTCAAGGGGGCCTTTTTCATGCGGCGTCCAGCTCGTGCTTCACCAGTTTCTCGATCTGGTCCAGCGGGTGATTGGTCAGCGTCTTCGGAACCTCGGCGACGATCCGGTCCGCCACCTCCTTGTGCAGCGCGCCGCGCAGGTTGCCCAGCACCTGGGGCGAGGCGACCAGCACCAGATGGCTGAAGTCGCCCCGATGCGCCCGCTTGTAGAGCCGGTCCGACAGGTCGGCAGCAAACCGCTCCTTGGCCAGCTGGTGCCAGTCGGTGTCGTCATAGGCCGATTTCTGCCCCGGCCCCTTGTCGTTCATCCGGCCCGGACGGTTGGCGCCCTGTTCCCGGCTTGGCGGGTTTTCCTGTTCGTCCTTCGCAACCACCTCGAAATTCGGGTTCGCGTGGTCGGTCAGGTTGCGCAGGAACAACGCCTTCTCGCTGTCGGTCACGACGATCCAGGTGCCTTCGCTCAGTTCTGCCATCATTGCCTCCATTGCCTTGCCCTTGCAAAACGCCCCCGCGGCCCGGGACGTTCCTGCGCCTTGCAATGCGCGCCTCCGGTCAGCATATCTGCGCCAATGACGGAGGCCCCGATGATCCGCACGATCCTGACGATTGCCGTACTGGCATTCGCCCAGCCCACATTCGCCGAAACCCGTATCCCCGCCTCGCAGGCCGAAATCTCGCTCGGCTTCGCCCCGCTGGTGAAACAGGCCGCCCCGGCGGTGGTGAACATCTACGCCCGCCGCGTGATCGAGGCGCAGGCCAGCCCCTTCGCGGGCGACCCCTTTTTCGAGCAGTTCTTCCAGGGCTTCGGAAACCGCCGCCCCCGCGTGCAGAACTCGCTCGGCTCGGGCGTGATCCTGTCCGCGGACGGTTTCGCCGTGACCAACTTCCACGTCGTCGGCATGGCGACCGAGATCCGCGTGGTGATGCAGGACCGTCGCGAGTACAACGCCACCGTCGTGCTGGCGGACGAACAGTCCGACCTCGCCATCCTGCAACTGGAAGGCGGGCGCGACCTGCCCACCCTGTCCTTGCGCAACAGCGACCAGGTCGAGGTGGGGGAACTGGTGCTGGCCATCGGCAACCCCTTCGGCGTCGGGCAGACCGTCTCCAGCGGCATCGTCTCGGGCCTCGCGCGGTCGGGCATCGCCACGGGCAACGAGCGGGGGTATTTCATCCAGACCGACGCGGCGATCAATCCCGGCAACTCGGGCGGGGCGCTGATCGACGTGAACGGGTCGCTGATCGGGATCAACACCTCGATCCTGTCGCGCTCGGGCGGGTCGAACGGCATCGGCTTCGCGATTCCCGCCAACCTCGTCGCGCAATTCCTGTCGCAGGCCCGCGCCGGGGCGCATGACTTCCAGCGTCCCTGGGCGGGCATGGCGGGCCAGCCGGTGGATGGCGACCTGGCCGGATCGCTGGGGCTGGCGGTGCCCGAAGGCATCGTCATCAGCGACCTGCACGACGACAGCCCGTTCCGGCAGGCGGGGTTGCAGGTGGGCGACGTCATCACCCATGTGGACGGCGAGCCGGTCAATTCGCCCTCGGAAATGGTCTTTCGGATGAGCATCGTCGGCATCGGCGACATCACCCGCGTGACATTTTCCCGCGACGGCATCGCGCGCGAGGTCGAGGTGACGATGATGGCCGCGCCCGACACGCCCCCGGCCGAGGAAACCACGCTGGGCGAGGATACCGCGATTCCCGGCATGGTGGTGGCGCGGGCCAACCCGGCGGTGATCGCCCGTTTCGGTCTGCCGCTGAGCGTGACCGGCGTGCTTGTCACCGACCCCGGCCCGGTCGGCGCCCGCGCCGGGTTCCGCCCCGCCGACGTGCTGGTCGCGATCAACGGGCGCGAGATCGCCACCAGCGGCGAGGCGGTCGAGGCGCTGACCGATCCGGGCCGGCGGCTGCGGCTGGACGTACTACGCGACGGGCAGCGCGTCGTGATGCAGTTCCGCCTATGAGCACGTCGCGCATAAAGGCATTCCCGTGCCGCCCCGAACGCATTCGCTTTTGCGAACGCTGCCTCGGGGCGGCACGGGAATATTCGACCTTCAAGATTCGCGACACGCTCTAAATGCCCGACCTCTTCGACAGCGCCGACACTCCCGAGCCGCCGAAAACCCGGCCGCTGGCCGACCGCCTGCGTCCTGCCTCGCTGGCCGAGGTGATCGGGCAGGAACAGGTGCTGGGCCCCGAGGCGCCGCTGGGTGCGATGCTGGCGGCGGGCTCGCTTGGCAGCCTGATCCTCTGGGGGCCTCCGGGCGTCGGCAAGACCACCATCGCGCGGCTGCTGGCGGATGCGACCGACCTGCACTTCGTCCAGATCTCGGCGATCTTCACCGGCGTGCCGGAGCTGCGCAAGGTTTTCGAGGCGGCGAAGATCCGGGCGCGGAACGGGCAGGGGACGCTGCTTTTCGTCGACGAGATCNNAGATCCACCGCTTCAACAAGGCGCAACAGGACGGCTTCCTGCCCTACATGGAAGACGGCACCATCCTGCTGGTCGGGGCCACGACCGAGAACCCGTCCTTCGAGCTCAACGCCGCATTGCTCTCCCGCGCGCAGGTGCTGGTGCTGGACCGCCTCTCGCCCGCCGATCTCGAACGGCTGGTGCAGCGCGCCGAGAAGGAGCTGGACCGCAAGTTGCCCCTGACCGGCGACGCCCGCGACCAGTTGATCGCGATGGCCGACGGCGACGGGCGGGCGCTGCTGAACCTGATCGAACAGGTCAGCGCCTGGAAACTGGACAAGCCGCTCGACCCCACGGCGCTTGGCAACCGGCGCATGGGGCAGGGAAAGAGAGTAGATCACGGGGGCCGCCGGAACATCAAAAAAAAAACGGCCCTGCACAAATCCGTGCGCGGGTCCGACGCC
>JAGRMS010000240.1 GCA_020441135.1 Pseudooceanicola sp. | reverse complement strand
CGACGCTCGCCCAGATCATGGCGAAGGAACTCGGCGTCAACTTCCGCATGACCTCCGGTCCGGTGCTGGCGCGCGCGGGCGACCTCGCGGCGATCCTGACCAACCTCGAGGCGCGCGACGTGCTGTTCATCGACGAGATCCACCGGATGAACCCTGCGGTGGAGGAGGTGCTCTACCCGGCGCTCGAGGATTTCGAGCTGGACCTGGTGATTGGCGAAGGCCCCGCCGCGCGCACCATGCGGATCGAGTTGCAACCGTTCACGCTGGTCGGGGCCACGACTCGGATGGGGTTGCTGACGACACCGCTGCGCGACCGCTTCGGCATCCCGGTGCGGCTGCAATTCTACACGGTGGACGAATTGCACGAGATCGTCACCCGCAACGCGCGGCTCATGGGCGTGCCCGCCGACCCCGAGGGCGCGCGCGAGATCGCGCGGCGGGCGCGCGGAACGCCGCGCATCGCCGGGCGGCTGCTGCGCCGCGTGGTGGACTTCGCCGTGGTCGAGGGCGACGGCACCATCAGCCGCGAACTCGCCGACAGCGCGCTGACCCGGCTCGGGGTCGACCACCTCGGCCTCGACGGCGCCGACCGCCGCTACCTGCGGCTGATCGCCGAGGCCTACGCGGGCGGCCCGGTGGGGATCGAGACGCTGTCGGCGGCGCTGTCGGAAAGCCGCGATGCGCTGGAAGAGGTGATCGAGCCCTACCTACTGCAGCAGGGCCTGATCCAGCGCACCCCGCGCGGCCGGATGCTGGCGCAGGGCGCCTGGACCCACCTCGGGCTGGACCCTCCGCGCGCCCCCGGCCAGCCCGACCTGTTCACCTGAGGCGCCTTGCGGCGCCACGCCCTTGATCTCGGCTCCGGCTTCGCCTTCGCCTCGGGCGTCAGGCCTTTCGGCCTGCCGCGCAGCCTCCGGCGGGAGGTATTTGGAAAGAGAAGAAGTGGCAGCCCTGATTTCTTCTCTTTCCAAATATCTCCGGGGGAGTCGACCGCAGGGAGACGGGGGCAGCGCCCCCAGGCAACCGCGCCATCGGGCGTTGAGCTTCAAGCGTCAGGGCGCTATCCCACTCGCATCCCGAGGAGAGGCCCGCCATGACTCCCCAGCAGGTCGAGACGCTGTTCCGCATGGGCAAGGACTATGCCTTCGCTCGCTGGTCCTGCCCCATCGCTCCAGTCGTCTTCGGCGTCGACGATGCCACGCTCGCCGTGGTGAAGGGCGCCTTCGAGGCGGTGGTGGCGCTCGCGGGCCACAGGATGGCCGGGAACGACCCCGAGCTTGGCGCGAACTGCATGGTGTTCTTCCTGCGCGACTGGGGCGAACTCGCCGGGCTGCCCCAGCTCGAACGCCTCCTGCCCGGCGTGAGCGACTTGGCCGCTCGGTTGCAGGCGGATGACGCCGACCGCTACCGGGGCCTCCACTTCGACGACTCCGGCGCGATCCGCTCGGCCTTTGTCTTCCTGCGCATGTCCGGCCCGCTGGCCGACATCCCCGCCGAGGATCTGGCCCTTGCCGAGGTGGTGCAGGTGATCCTGCGCTGGTCCGACAGCGCCTTCGCCACCGCCTCGCCGCTGGCCCGCCACGACGGGCGGACGATCCTGCGCCCCGAGATCGCCGCCCTCATCCGGGCCGCCTACGACCCCGTGCTGCCCGCCGCCAGCCGCGATCCGGCGCACGCCCTGCGCCTTGCCGCGCGGCTGCGCTGATGCGCGCCTTTCTTGCCATCCCGGTGCCCGAACAGGCGCTGCCCGGCCTGACCGCGCTCCAGACTCCGCTGAAGGCAGGCCGCCCGGCGGACACCTTCCACCTGACGCTCGCCTTCCTCGGCGACCTTTCCACCCGGCAGCTCGACGACCTGCACGCCGAACTGGAAACCGTCGCCGTCCGCCCCTTTGACCTGCACCTCGCGGGGCTCGACACCTTCGGCGGGACCGATCCCACGGTGCTCTACATCCGTGCGGCGGGGGACGGCCTGCAAGACCTTCACAAGGCGATCCGCCGGGCCATCCGTAACGCCGGGATCGACCTGCCCCACAGCCGCTTCATCCCCCACGTCACCCTCGCCCGCTTCAACCGCCTAACGTCCGAGGACGCGACTAGACTTGGCCGCTATCTCGAAGCCCACGGCGACGCCGCGCTCTTTCCCTTCCGGGTTGACGGCTTCGCGCTTTTCCGCTCCGACCTGCACCGCGAGGGCGCGCGGCACGAGCTGCTCGCCAGCTATCCTTGAAGCCGCCCGCGCAACCCCATAGCTTGCGCCACATGACCCAGCCGCTCCACACCTTCCCCGTCCGCGTCTACTACGAGGACACCGACATGGGCGGCGTGGTCTATCACGCCAACTACCTGCGTTTCATCGAACGCGCCCGCAGCGACTGGGTGCGCCAGCTGGGCAACGACCAGAACGCCATGCGCGATGCCGGGATCGTCTGGGTCGTCCGCCACATTGAATGCGACTACCGCGCCGCCGCCCGGTTCGAGGACGACCTCATCATCGAAACCGGCCTCAACAGCCTTTCGGGGGCGCGCCTCGTCATGGACCAGACCGTCAGGCGCGGCGACGAGGTCATCTTCACCGCGAAAGTCACCGCCGTCTGCATGACGGCCCAGGGCCGCCCGGTGCGCCTTCCGGCAGAGATTCGCGCATTGATGAAACAATCGTGACCCGCCCCGCCGAAGTCATGGTAATCGCGCCCCGCCTCGGGTAGATTCAGCCCATGGCAAAGGCCGAACCAATACGGCCAACATGGTAGAGCAGGCACATGGACACTTCCCCCCTCGCAGTCGCGCAGGAGATCGACTTCTCCTTGTGGGCGCTGTTTGCGCGCGCAACCCTCACCGTCAAGCTGGTGATCCTCCTTCTGGTCCTCTCCTCGGTCTGGTCCTGGGCGATCATCATCCAGAAGCACATCCTCTACCGCTGGGCCCGGCGCGAGGCGACGATCTTCGACCGCGCCTTCTGGTCGGGCGAGCCGCTCGACGGCCTTTACGAACAGATCGGGGCGGAACCTACGGGCAACTCCGAGAAGATCTTCGCCGCGGGCATGACCGAATGGCGGCGCTCGCACCGCAATGATGGCGCGCTGATCGCCGGGGCCTCGGCCCGGATCGACCGCAGCATGGACGTGGCGATCAACAAGGAAGCGGAAGACCTGCAAAGCGGGCTGACCGTGCTGGCGACAATCGGCTCCACCGCGCCCTTCGTCGGGCTGTTCGGCACCGT
>JAGRMS010000023.1 GCA_020441135.1 Pseudooceanicola sp. | reverse complement strand
ACCGGGTTGATGCCCGAGGCCTTGATCTCCTTCTGCATCTGCGTTGCCACCGTGCCCGGCGACAGGCCGATGGCGCGGATACCGTTGGCGTGCTCCTCGTGATGCAGGCAGCGCGTCAGCATCGCCGCCCCGGCCTTGGACGAGCAGTAATGCGACCACGCCTCGATCGGGTTATGCGCCGCGCCCGAACTCACCGTCAGCACCGTCCCGCCCTTCGCCCGCATCCGCGGCACGGCGGCCCGCATCCCGTGGAAGACGCCTTTCAGGTTGATATCCGCCGCATGGCCCCAGCCCGCCGGATCGGCCTCCGCCAGCCGCGCGATGGGCTCGATCACCCCGGCGTTGTTGATCAGCACGTCCAGCCTGCCGAAGCGCGCCACCGTGGCGTCCACCACCGCCTGAACCTGAGCGTAATCGGCCACATCGCAGGCCATCGCCATCGCCTGCGCGCCGATCTCTTCCGCCAGCCCTTGCACCGATGCCACCGAGCGCGCCACCAGCACCACATTCGCCCCGGCCCCGGCAAAGACCCGCCCCGCCGCCGCGCCGATGCCCCGGCTCGCCCCGGTCACGATCACCGTCCTGCCTGTCATGTCCATCCGTCACTCTCCCGTCCTGATCCCGCGCTTCTGGTAGCCCCCGCCGCCCCGCCGGTCCAGCCCCAAGCCCGTCCACCCGCTGCCCCCTTGACGCCGCGCGGCGCGCAGCCGACCATGCCGCAGACCTCAGCGAAGAAGGGTATCTTCATGTCAATTCATTTCCTGCGCGGCTCCACCGCCGCCGCGCTCTGCCTCTTTACCGCCCCCGCCGCCTTTGCCGACATCTCGGCACAGGAACTCTGGACCGACTGGCAGCAATATCTCGGCTCGGTCGGCTACGACGTGTCCGCCTCCGAGCAGATGTCGGGCGACACCCTGACCCTGACCGACTTCACCATGGCGATGCAGATCCCGAACGAGGACGCCGCCGTCACCATCGTGGTGCCCAGCCTGTCGCTGGTCGGCAACGGCGACGGCACCGTCAGCATCGAGATCCCGAACCCCCTGCCGGTGAAGATCTCCGGCAAGGGCCCCGAGGGCGCCGGCAGCGGCGACCTGATCGTCACCCATACCGGGACCGTGTTCAAGGTCTCGGGCTCGCCCAGCGACATCACCTACAACCACAGCTCGACCAATACGACGCTGACGCTCGCCAACCTGACGGACGGCGAAAAGGCGGTGACGCCGGAGCAGGCCCGCTTCGTGCTGTCGATGGACAACACCGCCGGCCAGACGAACATGGTGCTCGACGGGATGCTGCGCACCATCACCCAAAGCGCCACCGTTGGCGCGGTCGCCTACGACATCGCCGTGGACGACAGCGAGAACGGCAACATGGGCAGCTTCAAGGGCGCGCTCCAGGGCGTCTCGCTCGACGCCACGGTGGCGATCCCGAAGGAACTCGACCCCTCCGACATGGCCGCGATGGTCAAGGCGGGCTTCGCCACCGACGGCACCTTCGCCTATACCGGCGGCAATTCCGCAATCAACGGCAGCGGCGACGGCTCCACCTTCGCCGCGACCACCTCGTCGCAGGGCGGCAGCTTCAGTTTCGGCATGAACGCCCAGCGCATCCACTACGGCATCACCGGCAAGGCCACCGCCATCGAGGCTTCGGGCAGCGACATCCCCTTCCCGGTGACGCTGAACCTGGCCGAGACGCTGTTCAACATCGACATGCCCGTCGCGAAATCCGACACGCCGCAGGACTTCGCCCTCGCCCTGACGCTGGGCGAACTCACCATGTCCGACATGATCTGGGGCCTCTTCGATCCCGCCGGCAACCTGCCGCGCGACCCGGCGACGCTTGCGCTGGACCTGACCGGGCAGGGCAAGCTGCTCTACGACATCCTCGACCCGGCCCAGGCCGAGGCGATGGCCAATTCGCCCACGCCCCCGGCCGAGCTGAACAGCCTGAACATCGCCAACCTGCTGGTGCAGGCGGTCGGGGCCAAGCTGACCGGCGTTGGCGCCTTCACCTTCGACAATTCCGACATGCAGACGATTCCCGGCATGCCGCGCCCCGAAGGCGCCATCGACCTCGCCCTGAACGGCGCCAACGCGCTGATCGACAACCTGATCGCCATGGGCATCATCTCCGACCAGGAGGCCATGCCCGCGCGCATGATGATGGGCATGTTCGCGGTCCCGGGCGACGGGCCGGACAGCCTCAAGTCCCGGATCGAGATCAACGCCCAGGGCCACATCCTGGCGAACGGCCAACGCATCAAGTAGGGCGGGGCTCACCCCGCCGGCCCGGGGCGCGCCCCGGACCGCCACACCGGGCCGCCCTTCGGGGCGGCCCCTTTCATTGCAAGGCCGCCTCGATCGCCAGCGCCAACTTGTCGGTCAACTCGTCCAGCTGCGCGTCCTCGATGATGAAGGGCGGCGCCAGCAGGACGTGGTCGCCGCTGCGTCCGTCGATGGTGCCCTGCATCGGGTAGCAGATCAGCCCGGCCTCGAAGGCCGCCTTCTTGATCTTGCCCGCAACGCCCTTCGCAGGATCGAAAGGTGCCTTGCTTTCGCGGTCGGCCACCAGCTCCACCCCCCGGAACAGCCCGCGCCCCCGGATGTCGCCGACATGCGGATGTTGCCCGAAGCGCTCCACCAGCTTCTCCATCAGCCTCTCGCCCTGGGTGGCGCAGCGCCCCACCAGCCCGCGCCCCAGCAGCGCCCGCACGACGGCCAGCCCCGCCGCCGTGGCGACCGGGTGGCCCAGGTAGGTGTGCCCGTGCTGGAAGAACCCCGTGCCCGCCGCCAGCGTGTCGTAGATCTCGCCCGAACACAGCATCGCGCCGATCGGCTGATACCCGGCCCCCAGCCCCTTGGCGATGCAGAGGATGTCCGGGCGCACCCCGTCCTGCTCGCAGGCGAACAGCGTGCCGGTCCGCCCCATGCCGCACATCACCTCGTCGAGGATCAGCAGAACGCCATACCGGTCGCAGATCTCGCGGATGCGCCGGAAATACCCCGGCGCGGGCGGCACCGCGCCCGCCGTCGCCCCCACCACCGGCTCGGCCATGAAGGCCATCACCGTCTCGGGCCCCAGCCGCAGGATCTCGGTCTCCAAGGCATCCGCCGCCCGCCGCCCGTAGTCCTCGGCGCTCTCGTCGTCACGGCGCAGGCGGTATTCGTAGCAGGGGTCGATGTGGCTGACATCCAGCAGCAGCGGCGCGAATTGCGCCCGCCGCCATGCGTTGCCGCCGGCGCTCAGCGCGCCGATGGTATTGCCGTGATAGCTCTGCTTGCGCGCGATCAGCCGGCCTCGCTGCGGCTCGCCCTTCTCGACGAAATACTGCCGCGCCAGCTTGATCGCCGCCTCTGTCGCCTCGGACCCGCCCGAGACGAAATAGACCCGCTCCAGACCCTCGGGGGCATGTTCGATCAGCAGATCCGCCAGCGCCTCCGCCGGTTCCGAGGTGAAGAACCCGGTATGGGCAAAGGCGAGCCGGTCCACCTGCGCCTTCACCGCCTCGGCGATTTCGCGGTCGCCATGGCCCAGGCAGGACACCGCCGCCCCGCCCGACCCGTCGAGATAGCGCTTGCCGTCGGCGTCGATCAGGTAACAGCCCTCGCCCGCGACGGCGACCGGCGGGTTCAGCCTGGAATGGCGGGGAAAGACATGGGACATCTCAGGTCTCCTTTTTCGCGGGAAGACTAGGCCCTTCACCCGGCCCTGTTAACCCCGAATTCCGCCCCTGCCGCTCCCTTGCAAGGGGGCGCTGCCCCCGCCGCCCGTTCCGGGCGACTCCCCCGGAGATATTTGGAAAGAGAAGAAATCAGGAGCGCCGCGCCCCAGGCTTCTTTTCTTCAAAAATACTCCCGCCGGAGGCCATCGCGCGAAGCGCGATCCGGCAACGCCGCCAGCAGCACGCCGCAGGAGCAGGCGTAGGGCGGGGCTCGCCCCGCCGCCCCGCCAACAAAAAAGGGGCGCCCCGCAAGGCGCCCCTCCTCTATCGCAGCGGCCCTTACTCCGCCGCCAGCTTCTGCTCTGCCGCAATCGCCTCGGCCAGCGCGGCCTCGAAGATCGCCATGCCCTCGGCGACGACGGCATCCGGCGCGGTGATCGGGACCATGATCCGCACCGCGTTGCCGTGCATCCCGCAGCTGAGCAGGATCAGCCCCCGCTTCAGCGCATTGGCGATGACGGCTTTCGTCAGCGCCGCATCCGGCGTCGCGCTGTCGAAGTCGGTGACGAACTCCACCGCCAGCATCGCGCCGAGGCCCCGGATGTCCCACATCCGGAACGGCGCGACCCGTGCGCCCATCTCGCTGAACTGCTCGCGCAGCCGCGCGCCCAGCGCCGTCGAACGTTCCAGCAGCCCCTCGCTCTCGATCGCCCCGATCGCCGCCAGCGCCGCCGCGCAGGCCACCGGGTTGCCGCCATAGGTGCCGCCCAAGCCCCCCGGCGACAGCGAGTCCATCACCTCGGCGCGGCCCACGACGCCGGCAATCGGATAGCCGCCCGCCATCGACTTGGCCACCGTGATCAGGTCCGGCACCACGCCGCTATGCTGGATCGCGAACCAGGCCCCGGTGCGGGCGAAGCCCGACTGGATCTCGTCCGCGATCAGCAGGATGCCGTGCCGGTCGCAGATCGCCCGCAGCGCCTGCCACATCTCGGTCGGCACCGGGTGATAGCCGCCTTCACCCAGCACGGGTTCCAGGATGATCGCCGCGATCCGGTCGGGATCGGCGTCGGTCTTCATCAGCGTCTCCAGCGCCTTCAGCGCGCTTTCGACCGTCACGCCGTCGCGCGCGTCCGGAAAGGGCGCGCGGTAGATGTCCGACGGGAACGGCCCCACGTCCTTCTTGTAGGGCGTGACCTTGCCGGTCAGCCCCAGCGTCAGCAGCGTGCGCCCGTGATAGCCCGCGCTGAAGGCGATGACGCCCGGACGCCCGGTATAGGCCCGCGCGATCTTGACCGCGTTCTCCACCGCCTCGGCCCCGGTGGTGACCAGCAGCGTCTTCTTGGCGAAATCGCCCGGCGCCAGCGCGTTCAGCTTCTCGGCCAGCGCGACATAGGGCTCGTAAGGCACCACCTGGAACGAGGTGTGTGTATAGAGGTCTTCCTGCGCCTTCGCCGCCGCGATCACGCCCGGATGCCGGTGGCCGGTGTTCAGCACCGCGATGCCGCCCGCGAAGTCGATGTAACGCTTGCCCTCGACGTCCCACAGTTCGGCATTCTCGGCGCGGGCCGCGAAGATCGGCGCGGCCGAGGCGACACCACGCGCGACCGCCGCCTGGCGGCGCGCCAGCAGGGCGGCGTTCGATCCCTCCGCCGGGGCGGCAACGGCTTTCACGGGGGCGGCCTTCCGGGCCTTGGACTTCGCGGGCATAGGACGATCCTTTCTCTGCGAGCGATTAGAATAATCATACTGGCGCTTAATTTTCTTGTCAAAGGGATTGGCGTTGCCGGGCGCTCGCCTCGCTATCATCCTATAATTGCCTGATATTCCTGCTTGACCCGGTGCCGCCCCCCGTGCTCAAAATTTCAAACACCTGATGAGAGGGCGAAGATGGACATCGGCGGCCGCCTGAAATCCGTGCGCGAGACGCGCGGCCTGTCCCAGCGCGACCTTGCGGGCCGGGCGGGCCTGACCAACGGGGCCATCTCGCTGATCGAACAGAACAAATCCAGCCCCTCGGTCGCCTCGCTGAAACGCCTGCTCGACGCCATCCCGATGACCATGTCCGAGTTCTTCTCGGAGGTCGAAGACAGCGAATCGCCGAAATACTTCTACGCGGCGGGCGAGTTCACCGAGCTTGCGCCGCAGTCCATCGGCCTTGGTACCGGCGCGCGGGGCGTCTCGCTGCGCCAGCTGGGCGACGCCAGCCGCCACGCGCTGATGGTCCTGCACGAAACCTATCCGGCGGGCGCCGACACCGGCCCCGACCTGCTGAGCCATGAAAGCGAAGAGGCGGGGATCGTCATTTCCGGCATCATCGAAGTCACCGTCGCCGACCAGGTCCGCGTGCTCAATCCCGGCGACGGCTATCTTTTCGACAGCCGCCTGCCGCACCGTTTCCGCAACATCGGCGAATCGGATTGCGTGGTGGTCAGCGCCTGCACGCCGCCGACCTTCTGACCGGACATATGAGCAAACCGCATGGCAGTTTTTCCCGCGCGGTGTCGTTTTCGGGTCTTCCACCCGCCAGGATCGCCAAGCGGTTGTGTCGCAGAACGAATCTGCTAGGCTCTATCCATGCAAAAGCGGTGCGGCCCCCAAGGGCCCTCGCTGGAAACGGCCAATAAATCAACAGATGAAAGGGAGAGACACATGAAGTTTCTGAATATGACCGGCCTTGCATTGGCTGCAACCCTCAGCGCCCAGGGCGCGGGCGCCGAAGAGAAGTTCATCACCATCGGCACCGGCGGCCAGACCGGCGTCTACTTCGTCGTCGGCCAGTCGATCTGCCGCCTCGTCAACCGCGGCACCGCCGAGCACAACCTCAAATGCACCGCGCCCTCGACCGGCGGCTCCATTGCCAACATCAACGCGATCAAGGCCGGCGACATGGACATGGGCGTGGCCC
>JAGRMS010000239.1 GCA_020441135.1 Pseudooceanicola sp. | reverse complement strand
TCGTGGACGTCCTCGCCGCAGATGTCGAGGCCGAGGATCGAGATCGGCATGTGCCGCCCGGAGGTATAGAGCGCCATCAGCTCGTGCCGCCGGATGATCTTGCCGCGCCCGATGCCGTTGGAATCGTGCAGCAGGATGTCGATGGCCTCGATCTCGGGGTGGGCGTCGAGGAAGGCCTGCGCCTCGGCAGGCGTCGCCCCGGTCGGGCAGGGTTGGGTCATGGCAGCAACTCGTTGAGAATCGTGTCGAAACGGGCGATCAGGCGGTCGATGGCGGCGTCTTCGGTCGCCGGGCTGACCAGCATCATGTTGTGGAAGGGCGCGATCAGGCTGCCACGGTTGAGCAGCGCGGTATGCACCGCCGCCTCCACCTGCGGCTGGTGCGCTTGTGTCGCCTCGGCCCCGTTGCGCAACGGCCCCGGGGCGCAGATGAACTCGACGCGGGCGCCGACGCGGACGACGTGCCACGGCGCGGCGTGGCGGGCGATGGCCTTCGCCAGCCCGGCTTCCAGCCGCGCCGCGCCGCGTTCCATATGAGCGTATGCCTCGGGCGTCATCACATCGCGCAGGGTGGCGGCGAGGCAGGCGAATTGCATCGGGTTGGCCGACAGCGTGGTGCCCATCCCCGAGTGCCCGGAGGGACGTCCGGCGTTGTAGGCGATGTAGCGGGCGGCGACGTCTTCGGACAGCCCCCAGACCGCCGTGGGCATCCCCCCGGCGACGCATTTCCCGACGACGAAGATGTCGGGTTGAAGGCCATGCACACGGGTATAGCCGCCGAGGCCAGAGGAGATCGTGTGGGTCTCGTCGATGATGAGGAGCGCGCCGTAAGTCGTTGCGAGCGCGCGCAAACCCTCGTGAAACTCTGGGGTGGGCAGGACCATGCAGGAGTTGGTCATCACCGGCTCGGTCAGGATCGCCGCGATGTCGCCGGTTTGCAGCAGCGCCTCGACGCTGGCGAGGTCGTTGAACTCGGCGCAGGCGGCAACCTGCGCCAGGTCGGCGGCCTGGCCGGTGAGGCCGGGGCGGGCGACGGTGCGGCCATCGACGCGGGCGACCATCGTGTCGTCGACGGTGCCGTGGTAGCAGCCGTTGAAGACCAGCACCTTGGGCCTGCCCGTCACCGCGCGGGCGACGCGCAGGGCAAAGCGGTTGGCATCGGTGGCCGTCGTGGCGATCTGCCAGCGGAAGGGGCCGAAGACCTGGGCCAGCAGCCGTCCGGCCTCCAGCGCCGTTTCCGTCGGCAGCATGTAGGTCAGCCCCTGCCCCGCCTGCGTGCGGATCGCCCGCACGACCGGCGGCGGCGAGTGGCCGAACATCGAGCCGGTGTCGCCCAGGCAGAAGTCGTCGAGGTCGTGGCCGTCGATGTCGGTGATCCGCGCGCCCTCTGCCTCTGCCACCAGCATCGGGAAGGGCATCGGCCAGTCCTTCATCCAGTGCATCGGCACGCCGTCGAGCCAGGCGGCGGTGCCCGACTCCAGCGCCGCGCGGGTGCGCGGGCGGGCGGCGGCATAGGCCGTGGCCTCGCGCGCGGCGAAGGCGGAAAGGCGGGCCGGGTCGATGCCGGCGATTCGGGCGGCGGGCATGGTCATGCTCCGGGGAACGGGTCGCCCGACATTTGATCAAATTCCGCCCGGACCGCAAGCGGGCGCGGAATCAGCCCTCGGACAGCACCGTGGCGGCGGCTTCCAGCGCGCCCTTGCCGTGGGCGATGCCGACGGCGGACATCCCAGCCTCGATCCCGCCGAGCATGCCCATGATCATCTGCCCGTTGACGTGCCCCATGTGGCCGAGGCGGAAGAAGCCGTGCCAGGCCGGGTCGTCGGGGGCGGCCATGCCAAGGCCGATGCCCAGCGTCAGGCCGATCTGCCCGGCGACCCAATCGCGCAGCGCGGTGCCCTGCGGCGCGCCGACGCGGGCGGCGGTGACGGCGTGGCTGCGCAGGGCGGGGTCGGCGATGTTGAGGCGGAACGGACCCTGTTGCCCCCAGGCCTCGCAGGCGGCCCAGACCGCGCGGGCGAGATGGGCGTGGCGGGCCCAGACCTGTTCGATGCCCTCGGCCAGGATCAGGTCGAGCGCGGCGCGCAGGCCGAAGATGTGGTGCGTCGGCGCGGTGCCGCCGAAGTGCTGGTAATATTCGGTCGGGTTGGCGCGGGGCGCCCAGTCCCAGTAGCGGCTGACCAGCGGCATCTTCGCGCGCGCTTCGGCCGCCTTGTCCGAGAACCAGACGAAGGCGACGCCGGGGGGCACCATCAGCCCCTTCTGGCAGGCCGAGACCATCACGTCGACGCCCCAGGCGTCCATCTCGAAGACGTCGCAGCCCAGCGAGGCGATGCAGTCGACCATCAGCAGCGCGGGGTGTCCCACCTCGTCCAGCAGCGCGCGCATCGCCGCGATGTCGTTGCGGACCGAACTGGAGGTGTCCACATGCGTCACCAGCACCGCCTTGAAGCGGTGGGCGGTGTCCCCCTTCAGCGCCTCGCCCACGCGGGCCAGGTCGTAGGTTCCGGCGCGGCCGAAGTCGATCAGCTCGGCCTCGGCCCCGAGGCCGCGGCACTGGTCGGCCCAGCCGTGGGCAAAGCGCCCGGTGGCGGGCACCAGCACGCAGTCGCCGGGGGCGATGACGTTGGACAGCGCCGCCTCCCACGCGCCGTGGCCGTTGGCGATGTAGATGGCGACGTGCTGCGAGGTGCGGGCGACCCTGCGCAGGTCGCGCACGACGGAATGGGTCATATCCACCAACTCGCCCGCATAGATGTTGGGCGCAGGCCGGTGCATGGCCTGGAGCACGGCGTCGGGAATCACCGAGGGGCCGGGAATGGCGAGGTACTGCCGCCCGGAGGCGAGTGTCTTGGTGCGAGTCATGAGGATGTCCGTGCGAAAATCGGCGCCACCCTAGCGCCGCGCGTCGCGGCGTCAATGGCGGGCCTCGCGCTTGCGCCACGGGCCGCCGGCCTTTACATCGTGGCCGATGACCCAAGCCCAAGCCCCCGCATGAGCGCGCCGCCCAAATCCTCGGTCGAGTTGATGGTCTGGCTGTGGCGCGGCTACCTGCGGCGGCATATCTGGATGCTCTTCGTGGCCATGGGCTTCATGCTGCTGGAAGGCAGCATGGTCGGCGCGGTCAGCTACATGATGCAACCGATGTTCGACCTCGTCTTCGTGCAGGGCAATGTCGGGGCGCTGGGCTGGGTCAGCGTCGTCTTCCTGCTGATCTTCTGCACCCGCGGCATCGCCGGGATGATCCAGAAGATCATGCTGACCAGCATCTCGCAGAAGACCGCCGCCGCGCTGCGGCTGGACCTGCTGCGCCGCCTGATCCGGCAGGACACCGCCTTTCACCAGACCCATCCGCCGGGTTTCCTGATCCAGCGGGTGCAGGTGGACGTCAACGCGGTCAACAACATCTGGCGCACGATCATCACCGGCGCGGGCCGGGACGCGGTGTCGCTGATCTTCCTGATCGCGGTGGCGGTGAACGTCGACTGGCGCTGGACGCTGGTGATGATGGTGGGCCTGCCGCTGCTGATGCTGCCGATCGGGGTGGCGCAGCGCTATGTGCGCAAGAAGGCCGCGCTGGCGCGCGATCTTGGCGCGAAGCTGGCGACACGGCTGGACGAGGTGTTCCACGGCATCGTGCCGATCAAGCTGAACAGCCTCGAGGAGTACCAGGCCGACCGCTTCGCGCAGCACACGGAGACCTTCGTGCGCTCGGAAGTGCGGTCGTCCTTCGGCACCGCCTTGATCACGGCGATGGTCGACGTGATGGCGGGCGTCGGGTTCATGGGCGTGCTGCTGTACGGCGGGGCCGAGATCATCGAGGGCGACAAGACCGTCGGCCAGTTCATGAGCTTCTTCACCGCCATCGGGCTGGCCTTCGATCCGCTGCGGCGGCTGGCCTCGGTCAGCGGCATCTGGCAGACGGCGGCGGCGGCGCTGGAGCGGCTGAAGGAGCTGCTGGACACGCCGATCCTGGTGCAGCCGCCGGCAAGGCCGGTGGCGCGGCCCGAGGGGGTGCCGGAGATCCGGCTGGAGGACGTGCAGCTGAGTTACGGCGAGGCACCGGTGCTGCGCGGGCTGTCGCTGGTGGCGGAGGCCGGCAAGACGACGGCGCTGGTCGGCGCGTCGGGGGCCGGCAAGTCGACGGTCTTCAACCTGCTGACGCGGCTGGTCGATCCGCAGGCGGGCAAGGTGCGGGTCGGCGGGGTCGACGTGCGCGACCTGGCGCTGGAAGACCTGCGCAACCTTTACTCGGTCGTCAGCCAGGAGGCGCTGCTGTTCGACGAGACGCTGCGCGAGAACATCCTGCTGGGCCGCACGGATGTCGGCGAGGACAAGCTGAAGGAGGTGCTGGACGCGGCGCATGTCTCGGATTTCCTGCCGAAGCTGGCGAACGGGCTGGAGACGCTGGTGGGTCCGCGCGGGTCGGCCCTGTCGGGCGGGCAGCGGCAGCGGGTGGTGATCGCGCGGGCGCTGCTGCGCAATACGCCGGTGCTGCTGCTGGACGAGGCGACCAGCGCGCTGGACGCGCAGTCGGAACAGGTGGTGCAGGCGGCGCTGGACAGTCTGGCGGGGGGACGCACGACGCTGGTGATCGCGCACCGGCTGTCGACCATCCGCAACGCGCATTCCATCGTGGTGATGGACCGGGGCCGCGTCGTCGACCAGGGCACCCATGACGAGCTGCTGGCGCGGGGCGGCACCTATGCCGATCTGTACCGGTTGCAGTTCCAGGACGGCAAGACGGTGATCGACCCGGTGGGCGCGGCGGCGCTGGCGGTGCGGATGCCGGCGAACGAGGAGCGGCCGCCCAGCCTTTGGCAGCGCCTGACGTTCGGGTTGTTCTCTTAACGGCGGTAGGCCCGCGCCAGCCGGGCGGGATCGGCCCCGCCGAAGTAGCGGGCCAGCGTCCAGAGATTGCGCGCGCCGCGCCGCAGCCAGCCCGCGCGGCGGTAGCGGTCGGCGGAGGTGATCGCGCGGGACGACAGCAGCGACACGCGGGGCAGCGCGCGGATCAGCGCCACGTCCTCCATCAGGGGAATGTCGGGATAGCCGCCCGCGCGGGCGTAGTCGCGGCGGCTGACCAGCAGGGCCTGGTCGCCGTAGGGAAGGCCGAACAGGCGGCTGCGCAGGTTGGCCCAGGCGGCGACCCAGGCCGCGGCGGGGCCGCGCGCATCGAAGGCGAGTCGGAAGCAGGCGGGCCCCTGCCCCGTTGCGATATGGGCGGCGGCCTCGACTGCCCAGCCGGGGGCGAGACGGGTGTCGGCGTGCAGGATCAGCAGCCACGCGCCGCGCGCGGTGTCGCAGCCCCGGCCAAGTTGCCCGCCGCGCGTGGGAGGGCCCTGGAGGATGCTGGCCCCGGCCTCGTCGGCGATGGCGAGCGTGGCGTCGGTCGAGCCGCCGTCGGTGACGATCAGTTCGCGGATGAGCCCGGTGTGCAGCCCCTCCATCAACGCGACGAGGCAGCCCGGCAGCGATCCGGCGGCGTTCAGGGTCGGAACGATCACGCTCAATGTGGCAGTCATGCGCCCTCCCCTGTTCAGCGCCGGTGCCTTTCCTATATGACGGGACAGAAGACGCAAGGAGACGGACCATGCCCGACCGACGCATCCTGAGGCTGAGCGGCACCGATACCGAAGACTTCCTGCAAGGGCTGGTGACGAATGACCTGCGCAGGCTGGCGGACGGGCTGGTCTATGCGGCGCTGCTGACGCCGCAGGGCAAGTACCTGGCGGACTTCTTCCTGCTGCGCGACGGCGACGGGGTGCTGCTGGACGTGGCCGAGCCGCTGGCGGACGACCTGCTGCGGCGGTTGACGATGTACAAGCTGCGGGCGGATGTGCGGATCGAGGCGACGGCGCTGGGCGTATCGCGCGGGACCGGGGCGGCGCCCGCCGGGGCGCTGGCCGATCCGCGGCATCCGGCGCTGGGGTGGCGGCTGTATGGCGAGGCTTCGGGCGACGACGGCAGCGACTGGGACGCGATCCGGGTCGAGCATCTGATCCCCGAGAGCGGGGTAGAGCTGACGCCCGACACCTTCATCCTGGAAACGGGGTTCGAGGCGCTGCACGGCGTGGATTTCCGCAAGGGCTGCTACGTCGGGCAGGAAGTCACCGCGCGGATGAAGCACAAGACCGAGCTGCGCAAGGGTCTGCGGCGGGTGCGGGTTGTCGGCGAGGCCGGGCCGGGCGACGAGATCGTCGCGGATGGCAAGGCGGCCGGGACGCTGCTGACCCGGTTCGGGGACCGGGCCATCGCCTATCTGCGCCACGACCGCATTTCGGACGACATGCGGGCCGGGAGCGCGGCGGTGAGCGTCGATTAGCGACTTGCGGAGAGCGACCCGCTGCTGCTTGTCGACGCAACCGCTTTCTTGTCGCCGCCCGTCACGGCAGCGATCACGAGCACGGTCACGGCGATCCCGGCGGCCACCGGCGCGGTGAGGCCGGCCTGAAGCGGGTTCTGGGTCTGCTGTTGCGTGCGGCGCTGGCGGTCCTGCTGGTCCTGCTGACGACAGGTCACGCGCATCATGCCGCCGCCGATATACTGTGACGACACCAGCGTGGCCGAACCACAAACCATGCGCGACCGCGCCTCGCCCATCGCGGGCGACAGGGCCTGCGCGCGCGTTTCTCCCGCTGCGGCCAGAACGGTCAGCCCGACGGCCAGAGCACCAGCAACATGTTTCATCTTTCCACCACCCTGGTTACTGTTTTTCCCTGAATCGCGCCATTGCGCGAGTCATCCCGATCCACATCGGAGCTTCCAACAAACCCGACAGGAAGACAATGTGGTTGCAGCGGAAGGGCGGGATTTGGCCGGTTCGGCCGGACGCGGCGGCGAAAACCGACCGGTTCCGCTGCCGAAAGACAGCGGAAACGGCCCACGGTCTTTTCATCGCGGACCCGCTGGTGTTCAATTCCTGCGAACCAGAAGGGGGCGAATCGATCATGCTGGCGATCCTGCGCAATACGGTCCTGTCCATGGGAATGGTCTGCATCGCGGTGCCGACGACGGTGCTGGCGCAGGCCGGCGGGATCCTGACCTTCGTCGTCCCTGCGGGCCAGTTCGGATCGCCGAACTTCGCCAACCTGCTCGTCGGCTCGCTGGCCGCCGCCAAGCGGTTCTGCGGCGCGCTGGACAGCGCCTACCAGGTCGACTGCCTCGCCGAGCGGATCGGCGCGCTGGCCGAGGAGATCCCGGCGGACACCGATTATGCCGAGGTGCGCAGCATCCTGGCCAAGACCTCGGCCGACATGGCGAAGGTGGCGAATGCCAACCGGGATCGCGGCAAGGCGCGGGCCAATGCCTCGTCGGGGTCGATCAGCACCACGCGGCCGCTGACGCCGATTTCGAGCGTGTCGATCTCGGCGGCGAACCAGCAGGCGGCGGCGATCCTGGATGCCACCGAGACGCTGCTGCTGCGCACGCCCGACGACGACAGCGGCAAGAAGCTGCAATATGCCCGCATCGCCGAGGCGCTGGGATCGAACAAGACGCTGCTGCGCTCGGCCTGAGGCCGGGCGTCAGCCCTAGGCGCGTTCCGAATAGGCCATGAACTCGGTATTGACGACGATCATCTCGTCGGTGCCGATGAAGGGCGGGACCATGACCCGCAGGCCGTTGTCCAGCACCGTCGGCTTGAACTGGTTCGAGGCGGTCTGCCCCTTCACCACCGGATCGGTCTCGGCCACGCGGCAGGTCACCTTGGGCGGCAGGCGCGCGCTGAGCGCCTCGTCCTCGTGGAACTCCATCACCACGGTCATGCCGTCCTGAAGGAAGGGGCGGCGGTCGCCGAGGATGTCGCCGTCGAGCTCGATCTGTTCGTAGGTCTCGGTATCCATGAACACCAGCTTGCCGTCGGCTTCGTAGAGAAACTGCTGGTCCTTCGTCTCGAGCTCTACCGTCTCGACCTTGTCGACGCTGCGGAAGCGTTCGTTCAGCTTCGTGCCGCTGCGCAGGTTCTTCAGTTCGACCTGGGCAAAAGCGCCGCCCTTTCCGGGCTTTACATGGTCGCAGCGCACCGCCAGCCAGAGGCCGCCGTCGTGGTTGATGATATGTCCGGGACGGATTTCGTTGCCATTGATCTTGGCCATGACAGAGTTGCCCAAAAGGTTGATCGAGACTGGCCGCGACCTATATATCGCGGGGCAGTCGGAAACAAGACAACGAAATGTCGTGTTGCAGGGGCGAAAAGCCATGCAGGGAACGCATAAGTGTCATGCATCTGAGCTGTATCCGAATCGGCCCGCATGGGTCATAAGGTGCCTCGCGCCGAAACTTCAAGAGCAAGAAAAACAAGGGAAACGAGATGAAAGATTTCGTTGACGGCACTGCCTTCAATAACGAGCAAGGCAATCGTGCACGCAAACTATTCGCAGCCGTTGTGTTGGCTGCCCTGGACGACGCCATTGCCGACGACAAGAAGTATGGAAACGGCCCGGAACAGATCGCCCGCTGGGCACGCTCGCGCGATGGGCGCGAAGTGCTGAGCTGCGCCGGGATCGACCCGAACGAACGTGTCGTCACCGGTCTGATGGACTTTGTCGGACGCGGCGTGCGCACCTCTGTCGCGCTGTCGCGCGAAGAGAGCGAACGCCGCCATGCAGCGGAGCAGGCCGAAGCGGCCTGACCCTGGAACGATCCAGTAGGATCCGAAAAGCGCGCCCTGCCAGGCGCGCTTTTTCCGTTTCCGGGGCTTTCGTTCGCGCGGCGGATCGGGTTTGGTCCCCGGGCGCGCGGAATGGGGTGAGGCATGGCCAGGGCGATCATGATCCAGGGCACCGGCAGCAATGTCGGCAAGTCGATGCTGGTGGCGGGGCTGGCCCGGGCCATGACCCGGCGGGGGCTGCGCGTGGCCCCGTTCAAGCCGCAGAACATGTC
>JAGRMS010000238.1 GCA_020441135.1 Pseudooceanicola sp. | reverse complement strand
CCATCAGCGGGAACAGCGCCATGATCTGCGCCGCGTGGCCCGACGAGCAGCAGACTGCGCCGACGCCGCCTTCCAGCGTCGCGATGCGTTCCTGGAGCACGCTGACGGTGGGGTTGGTCAGGCGCGAATAGATGTAGCCGACTTCCTGGAGGTTGAAGAGCGCCGCCGCGTGGTCGGCGTCGCGGAACACATAGGCCGTGGTCTGGTAGATCGGCGTCTGACGCGCGCCGGTCGCCGGGTCGGGGCGGGCGCCCGCGTGGATTTGCAGCGTGTCGAAGCCGTAGCGTGGTCCGTCGGTCATCAATGCCTCCCAGAATGACGTTCCCGCCTTGGTTAATCCATTTCTCGCGGGGGTTCACGCCGATTCCGTCGATAGGCGCGTCGGCGGAGTGTCGCCGGGACGTCACGCATACATTCATGGTATGTTGACATCGCGGGGCTTCCAACATACATATGACCTATGTTGAGGTCAGGAGGCTTACATGGACAACGATACCCAGACCACTGAAAAACCGAACAGGAAGGCCCGCGCCGGCAAGCGGGCCGGCGCCGGTGCCGGCAAGGGCGCGAAGGCAGGCAAGGCCGTCAAGGCGAAGGCCGCCGAGGGCAAGGCGGAACCCGCCACCATGGCGGAAAAGCGCATCGCCAAACGCAAGCGGCTGGCCGAGGCCAATACCGTCACCGTCATCCTGGACACCGCCGTGCGCAAGTTCATCGCAACCGAGGCCAAGGCCGCGGGCATGGATATAGCGCCCTTCATGCAGAAGCTGGTGGAGAACTACGTTTTGCAAGCCGCGCCAGCGGGCGAGGCGCTGGCCAAGCGGCTGACCGCCAAGCGTGTCGTGCTGGACCGGATCGTCGAGATCTCGCGCGAGATCGACGCGGCGGGCGGCTTTGACGAGCATTTCATCCTCTCGGTGATGAAGCGCGCCGCCGCCGACGCCACCTTCCAGGCGAATTACGAGACCGCCGTGGACGCCGATACCGCCGACGAGCGCAAGCTGGAGCGGGCCAAGGCGCCGATCAACCAGCAGATGGGCCGCCTGATCAAGCGCGCCGCGAACGCCAAGAGCAAGCGTGACGCGGGCGGCAAGATCCAGCGCGCACAGGTCACGGGCGAGGTGATCTCGACCTATACGCTTCTCGAACGCGCCTGATTCCTCCAGACAGGTCACTCACGGCAGGGGCCGCTCCATCCCGGGGCGGCCTTCGTGCGTTCAACGGATCCAGAAACCGGCTTCCTTGATCCGGCCGCGGATCGCCTTTTCCTTGCTGGGCAGGCGGTTGCGGTCGAACATCGCGCGGATCTTGCGGCCACGACCCTGGTAGACCATGCGTTTCATCGCCTCGGAATTCTTCAGTACCTTCTTCAATCGGTTCGGGGCGGCGATGGCTTCCAGCAGATCGACCGCCGCGTCGCTTTCGCGGGCGTAGAGCAGCGGGAGAAAGCGGTAATGGCAGCTGACCGTGCCGTCGAGCAGTCCGGCGGGCATCCCGTCGCGCCCGCCATCCATGCCATGGATCACCAGGGGCAGGGCGACCTGGTCGAGCCAGGGGTCGAAGCTTTGCCCTGTGAGCTCCACCGGGGGATCGTCTCGGATCGTCCGGGCGATCTCGAGAAAGCGGGCGCCGAAGGCGCGGGGGCAGGAGCCGTAGAACCAGCCGGCATTGAAGTAGAGATAGCGCCGCCAGTAGTTGTCGGGCTGGCTCAAATCGAGGCTTGAGTCGAAGTCCAGCCCGAAGCGGGTGTAGAGCGCCTGCCAAATGCCGCCGATGTCGGGGCCGTAGAGCGTCGGGACCGGCCAGGTGCCCTCGACCCGCCGCGAGGCGGAGGGGCGGGTGAAGTCGAAAGGCAGGGCGTTCAGATCGCCGAGGATCAGCGTGTCGGTGTCGAAGAAGACGAAGGGCTCGCCCTCGGGCATGGCCAGCAGCGCCTCGATCTTGTTGCCATGCGGGTAGGACGCGCCGAAGACGCGGTTCTCGAAGGGCAGGATCTCGGCGTCGAGGTCGCGCAGGGCGGCGAGCACGTCGGCGTGGCGGATCGAAGGATCGTTGTCCCAGAGCGGTCCGGGCTGCGGCACGGCGACCAGCAGGCGTCCTGTGAATCCGGGCGAGGCATGGCGCAGGGAGGCGGCGAAGAGCAGCGCCTCGTATTGCAGCCGCCCGGACTGGCCGACGATCATCACATTGAAGGCTTGGCGCGCGGCGGGGTTGTCTGACATACTGCTCTCGACCGCCGGTTTTCGGGGCGGCATTCGTCGGTTGCCCGGCAGTATAGTCAGGTTGCCCACGGCTCAAAACCCCTGCATTTTCGCAGGCAGGATCGGGGGCTGGCCCCCGCGTGAAGGGTGGAGGTGATTTGATGCTGGAAGTTCTGCTGCTGATGCTGGCGACAGGCGTGCAGTCGGCGGCGGCGCTGGATGGCCCCTCCGGCAGCACCGCCATGACCCCGGCGATCGAGGCCCCGGTGGTGGCGACCGCGCCGACGCCGCGGCCAGAGCCGGCACCCGCGCCGGTGGTGGAACCGCTGGCGGAAGAGGATCCGCCCGAAACGCCCGACGTGCCGCGGCAGACCTCGGCGCTGGGCTTGCCGATCTTCCCGCCCGCGTCCGCCGCGCCCGTGGCGGCGCAGCCGTTCCCGAGTTTCCCACCGGTTGCCAGCACCGCGCCGGCCATCCCTGCGCCGACTGTGACCGCACCGCAGCCCGCGCCCCAGCCCATTATCGCGATGCCGCAGCCGCAGCCGGTGCAACCGGCTCCGCAACCCGTCATCGCCATGCCGCAGCCGGCGACCCCAGCGCCTTCGGGGCAGCTGGCCTTCCTTGCGCCCAAGACGAGTATTGCGGCGCCGGTCAGCCCGGGTCTGGTGGCCGAGCCGCAGGTGCCGACAGGGCGCTTCCTGACGGCGCTGGAGGTGCGGCCGATCCTGAACGCGACCAAGGGCAACTGGATCGCGGTACGGGAATATGCAGGCAAAGACCTGCTTTATGTCACCCACCTCTGGTCCTGGCGCTGCGGGCTGGCCGAGCTGAAGATCGGCCTGAACGGCGGCGCGCCCGAGGTCTGGCCGCTGCCGCCCTGCCACCCGGAGCAGGCCCAGGCGGCGGCGATTCTCGAAGGCGACGGCAACCCGTATCGGGAATTCGGCCTGCGCTCGGTCCAGCTGATCGAGGTGGTGCTGACCTACGACGACCTGACCACCGACCGGGTGCGGTTCAACCGGGGGGGCGTGGTCATTCCCTGACCCTTGCGGAGGCGCCTCGCGGCGCCACGCCTTCTGTCTCGGCTCCGGCTGTGCCTCCGCCTCGGGCGTCAGGCCTTCGGCCTGCCGCGTGCGCTCCGCGCGGGGAGTATTTGCGAAGAGAAGAAGCAGGGGAGTCTTCCGGCGCGGGTGCCTGGGGCCTTTTCGCCTTGTGGTTCCGGCACGAGGCGCTACCGTCGCGGGCACGCAAGGACGAGGACCAGAATGACTGCGACGCTTTCCGCCTTCCAGATCATGGAACGGCTGGTCGCCTTCCCGACCGTGAGCCGGGATACCAACCTGCCGCTGGTGGACTGGGTGGAGGACTACCTTAAGTCCCACGGGATCGCGGCGCACCGCTACTACAAGCCGGACGAGCCGAAGGCGGCGCTGTTCGCGCACGTCGGCCCCTGGGAGGAGGGGGCAATCGTGATGTCGGGTCATACGGACGTGGTGCCGGTGGACGGGCAGCCCTGGGACAGCGATCCGTTTTCGGTAATCGAACGCGACGGCAAGTATTTCGGGCGCGGCACCTGCGACATGAAGGGGTTCGACGCCATCGCCATCTGGGCGCTGGTGGAGGCGAAGAAGCGCGGCGTGAAGCGGCCAATGCAGCTCGCGCTGTCGTTTGACGAGGAGGTCGGCTGCACCGGCGCGCCGCCGATGATCGAAGCGATGCAGCCGATCCTGCCCAAGGGCGCGGCGGTGATCGTGGGGGAACCCTCGATGATGCAGGCAGTCACCGGCCACAAGGGCGGGCAGGGCTTCTGGGTGGATGTCTGGGGATTCGAGGTGCATTCCTCGATCATGCACACGGGTGTCAACGCCATCATGGAGGCGGCGAAGATCATCCAGTGGGCCAACGAGGTGAATGCCGAGGAGGCGGCGAAACAGCCGTCGCTGATCGCCTCGGCCTTCGTGCCGCCCTGGACGACGTTGCACACCGGGCTGATTACCGGCGGCACCGCCGCCAACATCACGGCGAAGCACTGCCGGTTCGACATCGGCTTCCGCGCGGTGCCGGATGCGGATATCGACGCCTGGGGCGCGATGGTGCGCGGCAAGATCGCCGAGGTGGAAGCCGAGATGCAGGCGGTGGTGCCCGAGGCGCGGATCGACGTGGATGCGCGTTTCGCCGTGCCGGGGCTGAAACCCGAACAGGACGGCATGGCCGAGGGGCTGGTGCGTTCGATCACCGGGGACAATGCGACCCATGTGGTCAGCTACGGCACCGAAGCGGGGCAGTTCCAGGCGGCGGGCTATTCCGCCGTGGTCTGCGGCCCGGGCGACATCGCCCAGGCGCATCAGCCGAACGAATTCATCACCGTCGCCCAGTTCGAGGCCGGGGTCGCCTTTGCCGACCGGCTCGTGGCGCGTTTGCAGGAAGGATAAGCGACATGCCCATCAAGAACCGCCTGGCCGAGATGCACGGGGAGATCACCGGCTGGCGGCGCCATCTTCACACCATTCCCGAGTTGCAGTTCGACCTGCCCAAGACCTCGGCCTTCGTCGAGGCGCGGCTGCGCGAGATCGGGATCACGGACATCACCACGGGGATCGCCCAGACCGGCATCGTGGCGGTGATCGAGGGGAAGACGAATACATCCGGCAAGGTGATCGGGCTGCGCGCCGACATGGATGCGCTGCCGATCGAGGAGAAGACGGGGGTGGACTACAAGTCGACCCATCCCGGCAAGATGCACGCCTGCGGC
>JAGRMS010000237.1 GCA_020441135.1 Pseudooceanicola sp. | reverse complement strand
GGCGACCTGCGCGGCGTGGTCAACGCCTTTGCCGTGTCCCGCGCGACGATGCGCAACATCCGCCAGAACCTCGGCTGGGCCTTCGGCTATAACGTCGCCCTGATCCCGGTGGCGGCGGGTGTGCTCTATCCCGTCTGGGGCATCCTTCTGTCGCCGGTCCTGGCGGCGGGGGCGATGGCGCTGAGTTCGGTCTTCGTCCTCGGCAATGCGCTGCGCCTGCGGCGTATTGCGCCGGACATGGCGGAAGACCGTGTACTATCGAAAACCGTAGCGATTCCAGCAGAGTAGGATAGCCAGATGAATATCGGAGAAGTGGCCGAGCGCACCAGTCTGCCGACCAAGACGATCCGCTATTACGAGGATATCGGCCTGGTCCGCCCGCTGCGGTCGGACAACGGCTATCGTGCCTTCCGCGAGTCGGACCTGCACAAGCTCGCCTTCCTGGGCCGTGCCCGCGCGCTGGGGTTCTCGATCGAGGACTGCCGCACCCTGCTGGCGCTTTACGAGGACGAGACGCGGGAAAGCGCGCAGGTGCGGGCGGTGGCGCAGGAGCACCTGAGCGCCATCGACGCCAAGATCGCGCAATTGCAGTCGATGCGGTCCACGCTGGCGCACCTCGTGCATTGCTGCGCCGGGGACAAACGGCCCGATTGTCCGATCCTCGAGGATCTGGCGCAGCTGCCCGAATAATCGTTTACACGGATACAGTTTCCGGCGATATCTTTCCTTCGGGGGGGAAGACATGGCCGGAACGCTGCACTACCTGCAAACCGAGCTTCGGGGCGACGTCGCCCTGGTGGGCCTGAACCGTCCCGAAAAGCGCAACGCCATCTCTGACGCCTTCATCGCCGAGCTTGAGCAGGCGGTGGACTGGGCCGACAGCAACGCGAAGGCCGGCGTCCTCTACGGCAACGGCCCGCATTTCTGCGCGGGTCTGGACCTGGCTGAGCATGTGAAGAAGACGCCCTTCGAAGGCGTCCACGGCTCGCGCGCCTGGCACCGGGTGTTCGACAAGCTTCACCGGGGGCGGCTGCCGTGGTTTTCGGCCCTGCACGGGGCCGTGGTGGGCGGCGGGCTGGAACTGGCATCATCGACCCATGTGCGGGTGGCGGATGCGTCGGCGTTTTTCGCCCTGCCCGAAGGCCAGCGCGGCATCTTCGTCGGCGGCGGCGGTTCGGTTCGGACGGCGCGCCTGATGGGCGTGGCGCGGATGACCGACATGATGCTGACCGGGCGGTCGGTGGATGCGGAAACGGCGGAACGGTGGAACCTCGTGCAATACGTCGTGCCAAAGGGCGAGGCGCTGGACCACGCGCTGAGGCTTGCCACCCAGGCCGCGACCAACGCCGAGATTTCCAACTACGCGATCCTGAACGCGCTGCCGCGTATCCAGGACATGGCCGCCGACGACGGGCTTTTCGTCGAAAGCTTCATCGCCTCCTTCACCGCGACCTCGCCCGAGGCCGAGGCGCGGCTGAATGCCTTCCTGTCCAAGAAGGCCGGCAAGGTGGCGGCGCCGAAATGAACCAGATGGCCGACAACACCGGGGAGGAAACGATCGAGTTCGGCGAGATGGCCAACTCGCTGGGCCTGATGATCCGCCTCGCGCAGGTCCGCCTGTTCGATGCCTTCTACCAGAACCTTGCCCATCACGGGCTGAAGCCGGGTGAATTCACCGTGCTCTGGGTGATCGGCCTGAACCCCGGCGCGCGGCAGGGCTTGGTGGCGCGCAAGCTGCGCATCAAGCCCGCGCATATGACCAAGCTGATCCAGCGCGCCGTCGACAAGGGCTTGGTGGAACGCATCGTTCCCGCGGACGACCGCCGATCCGTCCGCCTGCAACTGACCGGCGAGGGCGCGCGCTTTGTCGCCGAGAAGAAGCCCGAGTTCCTCAACTACATCGTCCACGAACACACCCGCCTGACCGACGCGGAGTTCCGCACGCTGGTCGGCATCCTGCAAAAATTCAACGGCATGGAGCAGACCCCATGATCGACCTCGACAAGATCGTTGCCATCGACATCCACACCCACGCGGAAGAGCCCTGCTGCGGCCCCCGCGACGACGGCTATGACGAGTTCCAGGCCGGCATGGCGAAGTATTTCAAGAACCCGGCGGGCGCGCAGGGGATGCTGCCCTCGGTGCAGGAGACCGCCGCCTATTACCGCGAGCGCAACATCGCCGCGGTGATCTTCCCGGTGGACGCCGAGCGCGAGACGGGGTTCCGGCGCTACTCCAACGAGGAGGTCGCGCAGATCTGCGCCGAGAACGACGATATCCTGATCCCCTTCGCCTCGGTCGATCCGTGGAAGGGCAAGGCGGGCGTGCGCGAGATCCGGCGGCTGGTCAAGGACTTCGGCGTGCAGGGGTTCAAGTTCCACCCCACGATGCAGGGCTTCTGGCCGGACGACCACCAGTTCCACGCGATCTATGACGCGATCCAGGAAGAGGGCAAGATCGCCCTGTTCCACACCGGCCAGACCGG
>JAGRMS010000236.1 GCA_020441135.1 Pseudooceanicola sp. | reverse complement strand
CATGAATCCGGCATCCACCAGGACGGCGTGCTGAAGAACGTCGAGACCTTCGAGATCATGCGCCCCGAGGACGTGGGCCTGTCGTCGAACAGCCTGCCGCTCGGCAAGCACTCGGGCCGCGCGGCGCTGCGCGACAAGCTGAAGACGCTGGGCTTCGAGGTGGGCGACAACCAGCTGAAGGACGTCTTCGTCCGCTTCAAGGAACTCGCCGACCGCAAGAAGGAGGTCTACGACGACGACGTCGTGGCGCTGATGCGGATCACCGAGGACGCCGAGAACGACAACCTCAAGATCGTGTCGATGCGGGTGGTCTGCGGCACCGGCGGCCCGGCAGAGGCGACGGTGGAGATGGAGATCGACGGCGCGGATGTGACGGCCACGGCGCAAGGCGACGGGCCGGTGGACGCCAGCTTCAAGGCGATCCGCAAGCTGGTCCCGAACGAGGCGCGGTTGCAGCTCTATCAGGTCCATGCCGTGACCGAAGGCACCGACGCGCAGGCGACGGTGTCGGTGCGGCTGGAAGAGGACGGGCGGATCGTGACCGGGCAGTCGGCGAACACCGATACGGTGGTCGCCTCGGCCATGGCCTATGTCCACGCGCTGAACCGGCTGCTGGTGCGGCGGGCCAAGACGGGCCCGGGCGCGGACCGGCGCGAGGTGTCCTACAAGGAACTGAGCTGAGTCCAGGGGGCGCCGCCGCTGGGTGGCGCCCTTTTAGTCCGGCTGGGGATAGCCCTTGAGCCGCAGGAACAGGCTTTCTTCCGCGCCGTTGCGGAAGTAGGGCACGCTGGCCGGCGGCGCGGGATCGCGGACGCGCGCGGCGACCTCAGCCAGGGCCACCTCGGTCACGAAGGGCAGATCGAAGCGGCGCGCCTCGGGCAGCGGGATCCACTGGAGGTGCGACAGCTCGTCCGAGGCATGGGTGAAATCGTCGAGATCGCCCCGGATCAGCGCCGCATCCACCAGGAAGAACCGCGCGTCGAACCGACGGGGGCGACCCGGCGGGGTCAGGGCGCGGAAGACGAATTGCAGGCCGGCAGCAGAGGGAACGTGACCGCTGGCGGCGAAGGTCTGCCAGTCGGGCGGCACCGCACCGGGCCATGCGCCCGGTTCCCCAAGAACGAGGCCGGTTTCTTCCCACAACTCGCGGATCGCCGCGGCGGCGAGGGCATTCTGGAAGTCGGGCGGGGATTCCTCTGCCAGCCGGTCGTGGCAGACCTGCGGAAAGGGTGCGGCCAGCGGCACGGCGGCATCGGCGGCATCCACCGCGCCGCCCGGAAAGACGAACTTGTTCGGCATGAAGGCGGCGGAAGCGCCGCGCTGGCCCATCAGGATCGCCGGGGCGGTGTGACGGTCCCGCAGGACGATCACGGTGGCCGCGTTGCGCACGGCGGTCTTGTCTTCGGTCATGGTCCCTCGAGGACGGCTGCTCAGCCCGAGCGGCCGAACCCGTTCAGCCGCCGCGCCCACTGGTAGGCGACGATCGCCCCCTTCAGTCGGGGCAGAAGGTAAAGCGAGACCGCGACGCAGCCAACCGCAAAAATGGTGAACAGTGTCAGCGGCTCGGGCCGCCAGGTCTGGAACACGATCAGCAGCAGCGGGGCCATCAGGTGGCCGACGATCAGGATCGTGAGGTAAGCCGGGCCATCGTCGGCGCGGTGATGGAACAGCTCTTGCCGACAGACGCTGCAGCTGTCCTGCACCTTGAGGTAGCCCTTCATCATCGGGCCGCTGCCGCAGTTCGGGCACTTGCAGCGCCAGCCGCGTATCAAGGCCTCGCGCAGGGGCCGGTCTTCTGCCGAAACGTCGGCAACAATCGTCTGGTCGGTCATGTGCATACTCCCGGCTGACAACATAGGCGTATCGGTCCCGCGTGATAGGGGGCAGAGTGTCCGTGCGTCGGGATGTCGCAAAATGTCCCCCGGATTATTTCACCGGGCTGGCGACGGAGTTTGCGCGCCCCTGCGTATGAAGGGCATGGTCGGTCGCACAAGGGGCCGACGCAACAAGAAGGAAGACGCACAGATGAAACATGCACTTCTGACGGCGGCGCTGGTCGCGGGCGGGTTGTCGCTGGCGGCGGGCGCGGTCCTGGCCAAGGGGCCGGGGTTCCCGATGGGCGGCGGGCCGAAGATCGACTTCGAATCGCTCGACACCGATGGCAACGGCGAAATCAGCCGCGACGAGGTCGCCGCGATGGCCAAGGGCCGGTTCGAGGGCGTCGACACCAACGGCGACGGCAAGCTGGACGAGGCAGAGCTGACCGCCGAGGCGAACAAGCGAACGGCCGAACGGGTCAAGGGGATGATCGAGAACCTCGACAAGGACGGCGACGGCGTGCTGAGCGCGGAAGAGATGCCCCACGCCAGGCGCGGCGCCATGATGTTCGACATGATCGACGCCGATGACAGCGGCACCATCACCAAGGAGGAATTCGCCGAGATGCGGACGCGGATGCGCGAACGTCACGGTGACATGCACAAGCCCAAGAACTGATCTTGGCATTGCCCGCCCGACAGGACGAGGCCCCGGCGGATCCCTCCGGCGGGGCGGACACGGAGGCGGCCCTTCTGGCGGCCTTCGCGGCGGGCGACCGCCATGCGGCCGCGGAACTCACGCGGCGGCTGGGCGGCAAGACCTTCGGACTGGCGCTGCGGCTGCTGGGCAACCCGGCCGAAGCCGAGGACGTGGCGCAGGACGCCATGCTGCGGCTCTGGCGCGTTGCGCCGAACTGGCGGGCGGGCGAGGCGCGGGTGTCGACCTGGCTTTACCGGGTGACGGTGAACCTGGCGACCGACCGTCGGCGGCGGGCGCGCGGCGGGACCACGCCGCTGGAGGCGATCGACGAACCCGAGGACGGCGCGCCGGGCGCGGCGCAGCGCATGATCGCGGCGGAACGGGGAGAAGCGTTGCAGGCGGCGCTGATGCAGCTGCCCGAGCGGCAGCGGCAGGCGGTTGTCCTGCGGCACATCGAGGAACTGGGCAATCCCGAGATTGCCGAGGTCATGGAGATCAGCACCGAGGCGGTCGAAAGCCTGACCGCCCGGGGCAAACGGGCGCTGACGGCGATCCTCGCCGGGCGGCGCGCAGAACTGGGGTATGACGATGACTGAGCGGGATCTGGAAGGCGCGGGGCTGGAGGCCCTGTTTGCGCAGGCGCGGTCGGCGCCGCCGGAACTGCCTGCCGGGCTGGCGTCGCGAATGCTGGCGGATGCGGCGCGGATGCAGGCGGATCGCGCGCGGGGCGGTGTCGCGCGCGGCTGGCGCGCGCAGCTGGCCGAGGCCATCGGCGGCTGGTTCGGCGTCGGCGGGCTGGCGACCGCCTGCGCGGCGGGCCTCTGGATGGGCCTTGCGCCGCCTGACGGGCTGGACCCGGTGTCGGCTTTTCAGACCCAGGCGAGCTATGACCTGTTCGAGGTCAGCGACATTTCCCTTGCCCTTGCGGAGGACAACTGATGGCGGCCGACGTTCTTCCCCCTGCCCCGCCGCGTGAGCCCCGTCGCTGGGTGCGCTGGCTGCTGGTGGCCTCGCTGGCGCTGAACCTGATGTTCGTCGGCCTGGCCGTCGGGGCGGCGATGCGCTTCGGCGGGCCGGACCGGCACGGGCCGCCCTCGGTCGGCTCGGCGCTCTACCGCGCAATGCCGTCTGAGGACCGGGCAGAGATCCGGGCCGAGATGCGGGCGATGCGCGAGGCCCGGCGCGGCGAGTCGGTCAAGGCAGAGGCCGGGGCCATCGCGGCTGCCTTGCAGGCGGTGCCGTTTGACCCGGCGGCGCTGGAGGCTCTGGTAGATGCCCAGATGTCGCGGCAGGAGGCCTGGTTCCGTGGGACGCAGGACGCCTGGCTGACGCGCGTCGCCGCGATGACTCCGGAGGCCCGGTCCGACTACGCCAAACGCCTGCTGGATGCGGTCGAAAATCGCTCGGGCAAGCGCGGCTGGTTCGGGCGCTGACCGTTCAGGCCGCGGGGCGGACCAGCGAGATCTTGTTCCGCCCCGCCCCCTTGGCGGCATAGAGCGCCTGGTCGGCCTGCGAGACGAGACGTTCCGCGGCACCTTCGGCATCTTCCGTCCCGCCGGGTTGCCCCATGACCAGGCCGATGCTGATGGTCACGCCGATCCCCGTCTCTCCGACCAGCGTGAAAGCCCGGCTGTTGATCTCGCGGCAGAGCCGCCCGGCGATGGCGGTGGCCTCGGCCAGGTCGGTCGCGGGCAGGACGGCCATGAACTCCTCTCCGCCGATCCGCGCCAGCATGTCCTGCGGGCGCAGGATCGCGCTCATCCTGCGGGCGGTCTCGATCAGGACGGCATCGCCCGCAGGATGGCCGTGGCAGTCGTTGATGCGCTTGAAATGGTCGAGGTCGGCCAGCATCACGGCAAAGGGTTCGCCGCTGGTGGCGGCGGCGCGCACCGTCGCGGCCAGACGCGGCATCGCGTGGCGGCGGTTGAACAGGCCGGTCAACGGGTCGCGCACGACGTCGCGCAGGTTGTCCCGCACGGTATCGCGCAGCCGGTCCGCCAAAGCCTTGCGCGGCAGTTGCACGGCAAGCCTCAGCAGCAGCTCTTCGGCGCAGAACCCGGCTTGCAGCACGTCGCTGGCCCCCCGGTCCAGCGCCTCGGCGGCCAGTTCCACGTCTGGCGGATCGACAACCGCGACAAGTACCGCGTGGCAGGTCGCCGGGCGCGAGCGCAGGTCGGCGAGCAGGTCGAGGCCCCTGCGGGCGCTGTCAGGGCCGATGCGAATGACGAAAGCATCCGCCAGCGGCGCGGTCATCAGCGTCGCGATATCCGCGTTTCCTTCCAGCGCATAGCGCAGCCCGCCGCGCGCCTGCAGCGCGGCCTTCCATTGACGACCCAGGACGGCGGTTCCGGCAATCAACGCGACGCGGGCGGGCTGGGCGAAGGGGGCTGCGGCCTCGCCGAAGCCGAGCGGTGACGGATCGGGGCCTTGCGCCGGGTTGCGGAACATCTCGACGCTGCTGCGCATCCTCAGAAGACTGCGGATGCGCGCCTGCAGCATCCGGTCGTCGACGGGCTGCACCAGCACCTCGTCGATTCCCGCCGCCAGCGCCCGCATCTGCGCGCTGCGGTCGTTCTGCATGGCGATGGCGATCACCGGAATCGCGGCAAGTTGTGCTTCGCCCGCCAGCATTTCCCGCAGCGCCACCGCGTTGCCGTCCGGCAGCGACATGGCGGTCAGGATCAGGTCGGGCTGGGTGCGGCGCACCAGGGTCACGATGTTCTCCATCCGGTCGGCCTGGACGACGTGGTAGTAGGCCGCCGAAAGCTGGACCTTGAGCATGATCCGGTTGGTGACGATGCCGTCGACGACGAGAACGGTAGCCTGCACGCCGCGCCCTTTCGCGCTTGAATCAAATATGCAAGGAAGTGTTTACCATGGACGTTAACAAACCCTTTCCGACACAGCAGAAGGTCCGCGTGCGTGCCCGTTTCCGCCGATGACGCCGAAACCCTCGCGCTGCGCGCGCTGGCCTGGATCGCCGGGCAGGACGACCTGCTGGGTGCGTTCCTCGGCTCGTCCGGGCTGACCGAGCAGGATCTGCGCGCCTCGGCCGGGGCGCCGGAAACGCTGGGCGCGGTGCTGGATTTCCTGATGATGGACGACAACTGGGTCATCGGTTTCTGCGACAGCGCCGCGCTGCCCTATGACCGGGTCGCCCTGGCCCGCGCCGCGCTGCCCGGCGGGCAGCAGCATCACTGGACCTGAGACAAGATGACCATCGAGGCACTGATCTTCGACAAGGACGGCACGCTGTTCGACTTCGTCGGCACCTGGGCGAAATGGGCCGAGGCGCTGCTCTTGCGCGTGGCGGGCGACGACCGCGCGCGGGCAGAGCGAATCGGGCAGGAGATCGGGTTCGATCTCGGCGCGCTGCGGTTCCGGCCGGGCAGCGTCGTCATCGCCAACACGCCGCTGGAGATCGCCACGGTGATGGCCCCGCTGGTGCCGGAAATGACGCGGGACGAGATCTTCGACCTGATCAATGAAGAGGCCGAGATCGTCACACAATCCGAGGTGCTGCCGCTGGCGCCCTTCCTGACCGCCCTGCGTGGGCGCGGCCTGCGGCTGGGCGTCGCGACCAACGACACCGAAGCCCCGGCGCTGGCGCACCTGGAGGCGGCGGGGGTGCGCGATCTGTTCGACTTCATTGTCGGCTGCGACAGCGGGCACGGGGCGAAGCCGGGGCCGGGGCAGTTGCTCGCCTTCGCCAGCGCCATCGGGATCGACCCGGCGCGGATCGCCATGGTCGGCGACAGCACCCATGACCTGTTTGCCGGGCGCACCGCCGGGATGATGACCGTGGGCGTCCTGACCGGCGTGGCCGGGCGCGACGATCTGGCGCCCCATGCCGATGTCGTGCTGCCCGACATCGGACACCTGCCCGCCTGGCTTGACAGGTAGCGTCCGGGGGCGCCGCCGCGCTTTGAGTATTTGGAACAGAAAGAAGCAGCAGGCGCGCCTCTGATCTTCTTTCCGTTGCAAATACGCGCTGCAACACCAGCCACCAACGCCACGTTCAGGCAAAAGCGACCTGCGCCGTCGCAATCGGAGCGGAACGACGCGTAGCTCTGCGGTCAGGTGGAGTCCTCAATTCCTGGAGGGCTTCATGGCGGACACCGATACGAAACGGCGGCGGGGCGGCGGACGGGCCGGCAACGCGGCGCGGCGCGGGGTCGCGGTGATCGACCAGATGCCCTGGCGGCTGCCGGTGAACCTGGACCGCCCGACCGAACCGCTGACGGAAGAAGGCGTGATGGCGATCCACGAGGGCGCGATGCGCATCCTCGAAGAGATCGGCATCGTCTTCCTGAACCCCGAGGCGCTGGA
>JAGRMS010000235.1 GCA_020441135.1 Pseudooceanicola sp. | reverse complement strand
AGATCGGCGTGGTGATGACGATCAGCGGGCTCATGTCCATGAAGGTGCCGAGGATCAGCAGGACGACGTTGATCAGAAGCAGGATCACGATGGGGTTGTCGGACAGATCCCGCAGCGAGCCGACCAGAATCGTCGGCACCCGCGTGTAGGCCAGCAGCCAGCCGAAGGCGTTGGCGCAGCCGATCACCATGAGCACCATCGCGGTGGTGCGCACGGCGGCCTTGGTGGCCTCGACGAAGTCGTGCCAGCTGAGGGAACGGTAGACGAGGAACGTGACCAACATCGCGTAAACCACGGCGATGTTTGACGATTCCGAGGCGGTGAAGATGCCGGAGCGGACCCCGCCGAAGATGATCAGGATCAGGAACAGCCCCGGCACGGCGTTGGTGAAAAGCGCGCCAAGGCGGCTGAAGCCCGGGAACGGCTCGGTCGGATAGCCCCGTTTGGTCGCGACCCACCAGGCCGCGCCCATCAGCGACAGGGCGAGGATCAGGCCGGGGATGATGCCCGCCGTGAACAGGTCGGCGATGGAGATCTTGCCGCCGGCCGAGATCGAATAGATGATCATGTTGTGCGAGGGCGGGATCATCAGGGCGATGATCGACCCGACGACGGTGATGTTCACCGCGTAGTCGGCACCATAGCCGCGAGCCTTCATCTGCGGCACCATCAGCCCGCCGACCGCCGAGGCATCCGCCGCGGCGGAACCCGAGACGCCGCCGAACATGACGCTGGCCATGATGTTGACCTGGCCGAGACCGCCGCGCAGGTGCCCGACCATCGCCCCCGCGAGGGCAACCAGCCGCCGGGCGATGTCGCCCCGCACCATCAGGTCGCCCGCGAAGATGAAGAAGGGAATCGCCATCAATGCGAAGACCGAGACGCCCGAGTTCAGGCGCTGGAAGACCACCACCGGCGGCAGGCCGAGGTAGACGATGGTGGCGAAGGACGACACGCCCAGGCAGAAGGCGACGGGGGTGCCGATGGCAAGCAGGAACACGAAGGTTCCGAACAAGACCCAGAGTTCCATCTCAGTTCTCCTCCACCGGTTCCGGGTCGCCGAAGCGGGCGGTGTGCAGACCGGCGGCGCGGCGCAGGATGCGTTCCAGCGAGAAGATCACGATCAGGAAGCCCCCGACGACGATCGGCGCGAAGTTGAAGGCGTCCGAGATGCCGAGCGAGGCCATCATGTTGTTGGAAACCTTCGCCGCCAGTTCCCAGCCGTAATACATCATGCCAAGGCCGAACCCGCCCACGGCGACGTCGGAGAGCGAATGCAGCCAGGGCTTGAACCCCGGCGGCAGGATGTAGAGCAGCACGTCGAAGGACAGGTGATAGCCTTCCCGGATGCCGACGGCGGCGCCGAGGAAGATGAACCAGCCCATGATCATCACGCTGGCCGGTTCGCTCCAGATCAGCGAGTTGTTCAGGACGTAGCGCCAGAACACCTGCGCGGCGATGGCCGCGGTCATGGCAACCAGCCCGATCCCGGCAAGCCACAAGGATAGCGTCGCCAGCGCGCCGGTGGCCCGCGCGGCAGAAGTCATCAAGTCGCGCACGGGCGCCCCCTGTCCGTCAAAAGCTGCCCGCGGCAAAGGGTTCGCCGCGGGCCTGTCTCAGGTCACTCGGTGGCCTGGATGTCCTCGACCATCTTCTTGAGCTTCTCAGAAGTCACATACTTCTGGTAGACCGGCGCCATCGCTTCCATGAACGGGGTCTTGTCGATCTGGGTGATGACCTCGGTGCCGGCGGCCTTGACCTTTTCCATGCTCGCCGCCTCGCGCTTGACCCAAAGGTCGTGCATCACCGCGTTCGAGGCCATTGCCGCCTCTTTCACCGCCGCCTGGTCTTCCGCGCTGAGGCTGTCGAAGGTCTTCTTCGACATCACGAGGATTTCCGGCACGATCAGGTGCTCGTCCAGCGTCAGATACTTCGCCACCTCGAAGTGGCCCGAGGATTCATAGGACGGCGGGTTGTTCTCGGCGCCGTCGATGACGCCGGTCTGGATCGAGGAATAGACCTCGCCATAGGGCATCGGGGTCGCGTTGGCGCCGAGCGCGCTTACCATGTCGACGAATATGTCGGACTGCATGACGCGGAACTTCATGCCCTTCAGGTCTTCCATCGACTTGATGGGATGCTGCGAATTGTAGAAGGAGCGCGAACCGCCGTCATAGAAGGCCAGGCCGACCAGATCGTGCGGCTGGAACGCGTCGAGGATCTCCTGTCCGATCGGTCCGTCCATCACATGATGCATGTGCTCGGTGGAGCGGAAGATGTAGGGCAGGGACGGAATCTGCGTTTCCGGCACGATGTTGTTGAAAGGTCCGAGCGAGACGCGGTCGAGGTCGATGACACCGAACTGGGTCTGTTCGATGGAATCCTTTTCCTCGCCGAGCTGGGCACCGAAAAATACCTCGATGCAAAGTTTGCCGCCGGTCTTTTCCTCCAGCATCTTGCCCATCGCCTTAACGGCCTCGACCGTCGGATAGCCGTCGGGGTGCGTGTCGGACGACCGCAGCGTGCGCTCGCAGGCCTGGGACGCCCCTGCCATCGCCACCGATGCCAGCAGGGCCGCAAGGATATGTTGTTTTTTCATTGTCTTCTCCTCCCTTTCTAAAGTGGCTCTAGTCGAGCCGGTAAGCCTGTTTTGCCAGGCGATAGGTCAAGTCGTGGGCGACCTCGTGCGCCGCCGTCTCGGACAGCCGGCCGGTGGCCACCAGACCGGCCAGATAGGCGCAGTCCGACCGCCGCGCGACGTCGTGGCGCGCGGGGATCGAGCAGAAGGCGCGGGTGTCGTCGTTGAACCCGGCGGTGTTGTAGAAACCGCAGGTCTCGGTCGTCAGTTCGCGAAAGCGCTTGATGCCCTCGTAGCTGTCGAAGAACCACCAGGGCGGCCCCAGCCGCAGCGACGGATAGGCCCCGGCCAGCGGCGCCAGTTCGCGCCCGTAGGCGGTCTCATCAAGGGTGAACAGGATGACCGTCAGGTCGGGTTCCATCCCCACCGCGTCCAGCATCGGCTTCAGCGCGTCGACGTAACCTGTCGGCCCCGGTATGTCGAAACCCTTGTCGCGGCCATGCCGGGCAAAGACCGGGGCCGAATGGTTCCGGCGCGAGCCCGGGTGGATCTGCATCGTCATGCCGTCGTCGAGGCTCATACGCGCCATCTCGGTCAGCATCTGGCCGCGGAAGGCCTCGGCCTCGGCGGGGCTGAAGCTGCCCGACAGCACCTTGCGCAGCAGCGCCTCGGCATCCATCGCGGGCAGGTTCTCGGTCCGCGCCGAGGGGTGGCCGTGGTCCGTCGCCGTCGCCCCGAAACTGCGAAAATACTCCCGCCGCGCGCGATGGGCGTCAAGGTAGCCGTCCCAGGTCGTCGTGTCCTCGCCGGTCAGTTCGCCAAGCTGCGCGACATTCGCGGCAAAACCCTCGAAATCGGGATCGACCACCGCATCGGGGCGGTAGGTCGTCACCACCCTGCCCGCCCAGCCGCTTTCGCGGATCGCGCGGTGCCAGCGCAGGTCGTCCAGCGCGCCCTCGGTCGTCGCCAGAACCTCGATCCCGAAGCGTTCGAACAGCGCGCGCGGGCGGAAGTCGTCGCGGGCGAGACAGGCGTCGATGTGGTCGTAATACATGTCGGCGGTCTCGGCCGACAGCGGCTGGTCCAGGCCGAAGACGTGCTCGAACGAATGATCCAGCCACATGGCCGAGGGCGTGCCCCGGAACAGGTGGAAGCGTTCGGCGAACAGCCGCCAGATCGCGCGGGGGTCGGTCTCGACCGGGCCGCCATCGGTGCGCGGCACCCCGAGCGAGGTCATCGGCACGCCCTGGCTGACCAGCATGCGGAAGACGTAGTGGTCGGGGATCACGAAGAGCTCGGCCGGGTTTGGAAAGCGCGCGTTCTCGGCAAACCAGCGCGGATCGCAATGGCCATGCGGGCTGACGATCGGCAGGTCGCGCACACCGTCGTACAGGCTGCGGGCCAGACCGCGCAGCGCGGGTTCGACGGGAAACAAGCGGTCGGGATCGGTCAGCGCCACGTCAAATCCTGCGAGTCATTTGGCGAACTGATATGCTACTCTGACAGTTGTGTCAAAGCGCAAAATCCTGTAGCAACGAAGGGCGGTCCGCATTAATCCGGGGTGGAAATGCAAGACTATGACATCGCAGCCCTGGCGCTGCCTCAGGCCCAAACCGCAACCGACCAGGTGTTCGACGCGCTCTACAATGCCGTCGTGTCGCTACAGCTTCCGCCCGGGACGAAGGTGTCCGAGGCCGAAATCGCCAAACAGCTGAATGTCTCGCGCCAACCGGTTCGGGACGCCTTCTTTCGCCTGTCCAAGCTGGGTTTCCTGTCGATCCGCCCGCAGCGCGCCACGCTGATCTCGAAGATTTCCGAACGCGCGGTGCTGGACGCGGCCTTCGTGCGCACGGCGCTGGAGGTGGAGTGCATCCGCCTTGTCGCCACCCGGCACACGGAACAGGACATGGCCGACCTGCGCGCGGCGCTCGACCGGCAGGTGGCGGCACTCGACAACCCCGACCGACGGGCGTTTCACATCCAGGACGAGGCGTTCCACCAGATCCTCTGCCGCATCGCGGGCCACGTCCACGTCTGGGAACTGATCCTTGAGCACAAGGCCCACATGGACCGCGCGCGGTTCCTGACGCTCTCGGTCAGCCATCGCCGCCGGGTGCTGGGCGAACACCTCGCCCTGATGGAGGCGCTGGAGGCGCGCGACCCCGAGGCCGCCGAACGCGAGATGCGCGCGCATCTTGGCAACATCCGCGTGGTCCTGCCCGGCCTGCGTGCCGAGAATGCCGCCTATTTCGAGGAAGAGGACACGCTTCCGGCCTGACCGCTTTGCGCCCGCGCGCCCTTGTTGTATGCCGGGGGCTCCAGCGGGAGGACGGCCATGAGCGCAGCGGAAGACGGGCAGCGGTTCGACTATGTCCACCATCTTCAGCTCGACAAGCTGCTGACCGCAATGCGTCCGGTGTCGGGCCATCCCGAAGAACACCTCTTCGTCACCGTCCACCACGCGCTGGAAATCTGGTTCAAGCACATCCTCTTCGACCTGGGCCGGATCGTCACCCTGCTCGATGCCGACGACCTGCACCAGGCCAACTGGCTGATGCGCCGCATCGGCGAGATCCTGAAGCTGGCCGAGGCGCACTGGACCGTGCTGGAAACCATGTCCGCCGCCGATTTCGCCGAGTTCCGCGGCCAGCTGACCGGCGCGTCGGGGTTGCAGTCGCGCCAGTTCCGCCAGGTCGAGGTGATGATCGGTCTCTGCGAGACGGCGGGCGAGGCCTATTGCGCCCGCACCGAGAAACTCTGGCCCGGCCTGATTGCCGAATATCCGCGCACCCTGCGGGGCGCCTTTTTCGACGTCTACAAGCGCCACGGCTTGTCTCTGCTGGACGTCTACCGCGACCGCTGGACTCATCACGCGCTGTTTCAGCTGGCCGAGAACGCCTTCGAGATCGACCGCCGGTTTCAGTCCTGGCGGCACAACCACATCCTGATGGTGCGCCGCCAGATCGGCATCCGCGCGCGGGGGACGGGGGGCACCTTCTTCAAGGACTACCTCGCCGCGACCACTGCCTATTACTTTTTCCCGGAACTGTTCGAGTTCCGCAACGACCTGACGGTGGCGGCAGGCGGCGAGGTCATGCCGGGCGAGGCTTGACCCTTGCGAAGACAAACCGCGTTTCCTGCGTGACCGGCTCTCGGGCTGCGATCCGGGGTGAGGGATAGGTGGGCCGGTTGACCGCGTCCGGCCAGACCTGCGGTTCCAGCGCGACACCGGCCCAGGTGCCGAACGGCTTGCCATCGTGCCCTGGCCAAGGGCCCGAGTCCGTGCCGCCGCTGGCATAGACCTGAAGCCCCGGTTCGGTTGTCTCGACGGTCATCGCCAGCGCGTCGGTCTCCAGCCGCGCCACGGGGCGGCGGCGCCTTCGCTCGCCCGACAGGCAGAGGTTGTGGTCGATGTGCCGGTCGATCCCCCGCGCCATTCGGAAGTCGAAGACCGTGCCTGCGACCGGCGCGGGCGCGCCAAGTGGGATCAGGTCGCCGTCGACCGGCAGGTAGTCCGCCGCGTCTACCTGCAAGCGATGACCCGACAGGTCGGCGGCACCGTCGAGGTTCCAGTAGCCGTGAAACGCCGGGGCAAACGCCGCCCTCCCGTCGCTTTCGCCCCGGATGACAACCGACAGGGCCATGTCTTCCAGCGCATAGTCCACCGAAATCCGGATCGGCCCCGGAAAGCCGTGATATCCGTCCGGCTGCTCGATCTCCATCCGGCAATGCGCCGCGCTGAGGTCCGCAATCCGCCAGTTGCGCTGCCCGGTTCCATGCGTCCCGCCGTGCAGCGTGGTGCGTCCACGCTCGTTCGCCTCCAGCCGGACGTCATGCCCGCCCAGCGGAAACCGTGCCCCGGCGATCCGGTTCGCCACCGGCCCGACCACCGCCCCGAAGTAGAGCAATTCGCGGAAATACGCGCGGAGGTCAGGACTTCCGAGAAGCAGCGAATGCTTCACGTCATCCAGCCACAGCCCCTGGACCGTCGCGCCCCAGGTCAGCACCCGCGCGGTCAGCCCGCCGCCCCGCAGCGTGACCTGCCGGACCTGGCTGCCATCCGGCGCAAAGCCGACCGGACGTTCCATCTACATCGCAGTCCAGCCGCCATCCACGCTGATCGTCGTCCCGGTGATCTGCGCCGCCGCGTCCGAGCACAGGAACACGGTCGTCCCGCCCAGTTGTTCCACCGTCGCGAACTCGCGACTGGGTTGACGTTCGAGCATCACCTTCTTGATGACCTCTTCGCGGCCCATGTTGTGGGTCTTCATCTGGTCGGGGATCTGCGCCTCGACCAGGGGGGTCAGAACGTAGCCCGGGCAGATCGCGTTGCAGGTGATGCCCTGCCCCGCCGTCTCGAGCGCCGTGGTCTTGGACAGCCCGACGATCCCGTGCTTGGCGGCGATATAGGCCGACTTGAAGGGCGAGGCGGTCAGCCCGTGGGCCGACGAGATGTTGACCACCCGCCCCCAGCCCGCCTTGCGCATCATCGGCAGCGCCACCGCCGTGGTGTGAAAGGCCGAGCTCAGGTTGATCGCGATGATGGCGTTCCACTTGTCCACCGGAAATTCGTCGATCGGCGCGACGTGCTGGATCCCGGCGTTGTTCACCAGGATATCGCAGGCCCCTGCCTTGGCGACCAGCGCCCGGCAGTCGTCCCCCTTGCTCATGTCCGCGGCGATGTAGCGGGCGGTCACGCCATGCTCCTTGGCGATGCTCTCGGCCAGCGCATGATCCTCGTCCCGGTCGGTAAAGGAGTTCAGCACCACGTCCGCCCCGGCCGCGGCCAGCGCCTTCACGATCCCCAACCCGATCCCCGAGTTGGACCCGGTCACGACGGCAGTCTTTCCCTTGAGCGTCACGGCAATCTCCTTCGCTGAGCGTCGCGCGGACAGTGCCATGCCGCAGGTGCGAGATAAACGGGAAAGGTGGTTGCCGAGCGGTTTCCGGCGCAGGCGGCTTGCCAAAAAAAACGCCCGCACAAGGCGGGCGTTAAGTTATTGAGGCAGGTTTCATACAGGCAAGAAACCTATCGAGCAGTAAGGGTGTTATAAGCCTTTCCGCTGCGCTGTCCAAGCTAAAAGTTTGAAAAGACGTGAATCCCTCGGTAGGCTCGGGGCCAAGAATATAAGGGCAGAGCGGGATTGTTGCCAAAATGCGCGCAGATTTTTTCCGACGCTTCGGAGGCGTTCTCGCTGCGGTTGCGTTGATTTCGAGCGCCGCGCAGGCGTGTGCGGAATCAGCGCATGGCATAGCTATGTATGGGCAACCCGCGCTGCCACCGGATTTTGTGTCGCTGCCCTATGTGAACCCGGATGCGCCCAAAGGCGGGCGCATGGTCTTCGGCAATACCGGCGGCTTTGACTCGCTGAACCCTTTCGTCCTGAAAGGCACACCACCGTGGCAATGGCGCTTCCTCGGGTTTGAGAGCCTGCTGAGCCAGTCGCTGGACGAACCCTTCACGCTCTACGGGTTATTGGCCGAATCGGTCGAGACGCCCGAGGACCGGTCGTGGGTGGAATTTACCCTGCGGGAAGAGGCGCGATTCTCGGACGGCACGCCGGTCACGGTCGCGGATGTGATCTGGTCGTTCGAGACTTTGGGGGCCGAGGGGCACATGCGCTATCGCTCGCTGCCGCCGAAAATCGCCTCGATCCGGCAGACCGGCCCGCGCAGCCTGCGCATTGCCTTCAACACGCCGGATCGCGAGCTGCCGCTGATCGCGGGGCTTCGCCCGGTGCTGAAGAAGGCGCAGTGGGAGGGGCGCGACTTCGCCAATGCGCCCTTGGCCGAGATCCCCATCGGCAGCGGGCCCTATACCGTCGCGTCCTACGAGGTCGGCCGCCGTGTCCTGCTGCGGCGCAACCCGGACTACTGGGGCAACGACCTGCCGCTCCGCCGCGGCACGATGAACCTCGACGAAATCCAGCTGGAATTCTTCGCCGACGCCACCGTGCTGTTCGAGGCCTTCAAGGCCGGCGACCTGTCGGCGGTGCGCGAGGACAACGCCGAACGCTGGGCGAGCCTGTTCGATTTCCCGGCGATTGCCAGCGGTGAGGTGGTCAAGGCCGAAATCCGGCATGGCCGTCCTACCGGCATGACCGGCTTCGTCTTGAACAGCCGCCGCCCGCCGCTGGACGACTGGCGCGTGCGCGAGGCGCTGCTTCGGGCGTTCAACTTCGAATACATCAACGAAACCGCCACGGGGGGCGTGCAGCCTCGCATCCCGTCGTATTTCGCCAACTCCGACCTCGGGATGCGCCCCGGTCCGGCCGAGGGCAAGGTCCGCGCGCTGCTGGAGCCCTTCGCCGCCACCCTGCCCCCCGGCGCGCTTGAGGGCTATGCCCTGCCGGTTGGCGACGGCACCCTGCGCAACCGGGCGAACCTGCGTGCGGCGTCAAAGCTGCTGGATGAAGCCGGGCTGGCAGTCGACTCGAGCGGTCGGCGTCTTGGCCCCGATGGCAGCCCGCTGGTACTGACCGTCCTGCTGCGCCAGGGCGACACCCGTGGCCAGTCGGTCATCGACATCTACCGTCTTGCGCTGGAACGCCTCGGGATCGAGTTGCGTGTCGACCGGGTCGACAACGCGCAGTTCGTCGCGCGCGAGACCGAATACGATTTCGACATCACCAGCTATCGCCGCGATATGTCGCTGTCCCCCGGCAACGAGCAGCGGCTTTACTGGAGCGCCGATGGCGTGACCCAGCCGGGCACGCGCAACCTGATGGGGATGGCGTCCCCCGCAGCTGAGGCGATGATCGACAAGATGGTCTCGGCGATGGCGCCCGAGGACTTCACCGCCGCCGTTCGCGCACTGGACCGCATCCTGATGGCGGGGCGTTACGTCATCCCGCTCTGGTATGACACGGTCGACCGAATCGCCCACCGGAGAGAGTTCCACTACCCCAGGAACACCCCGATCTACGGCGACAGGCCCGGTTTTCTTCCCGAAATCTGGTGGTATGCCGCTGAATGACACTATGCCGCAGGTGGAAATCCGCCGGTTGGCGCTTTTTTGCGCAGGTTCGTTCATCACTTTTTTTGACAAAAAGAATTTCCTTACGACATTCTGTTCTGGGGATGGACAACAGGGATGTGTCAGCATGCAATGGACTGACATTACCAAGGACTGGGAACTGTGGTCGCCGCTGATGCGCGCCCGCTTCCCGTATCTCGAAACCCGCGCCATGAACCGCGCCCGCCACGACCGGGGCGCGTTTGAGGCCTATCTCGCCCGCTCGCACAACCTGTCACTGAACGAGGCGCGGGAGGAGATCGAGGATTTTCTCTATATCGAGACGCTGGCCAGCGAACTGAACCCGCCCCAGCGGGCCCACAGCCTTCAGTAACTCTGCACCCGTCACATCCTGGCGGTCAAACCAGCGACGTCACCCACAGGATCGTCGCGTCCTCGGGGCTGACCGACACCACGTTGTGTCCCATCGCCGCGTCGTAATAGGCGCTGTCGCCCCGGCGCATTTCGACCGGCTCGTAGAACTCGGTATACAGCCGGATCACCCCGGTCAGGACGTAGAGGAACTCTTCCCCGTCGTGGCGCACCCAGCCGTCGAATTCTTCCATCGCCCGCGCCCGCACCCGCGCGCGGTAGGGCAGCATCTTCTTGTTGGTCAGCGTTTCGGCCAGCAGGCTGTGTTCGTAGGTCGCCGTGGCGTGGGGCTGGCCGTCGTCGGCCTTCGTCAGCGCCATGCGCCCGTTGGCCTGCGCCTTGTGTGGCGGCGTGAACAGCTGCGGGACCGAGATCTGCAACCCCGTCGCCAGCTTCTTCAGCGCG
>JAGRMS010000234.1 GCA_020441135.1 Pseudooceanicola sp. | reverse complement strand
TGAAGAAGTTCCGCGAGCTGGCGCCGCAGGTGGATATCGTGATCTCGACCGCGCTGATCCCGAACCGGCCCGCGCCGGTCTTGTGGACGAAGGACATGGTCGAGATGATGAAGCCGGGTTCGGTCATCGTCGACCTGGCCGCCGAACGCGGCGGCAACTGCGAGTTGACGGTGCCGGACCAGAAAATCGTCACCGACAACGGCGTGACCATCGTCGGCTATACCGACTTCCCGAGCCGGATGGCGGCGCAATCCTCGACGCTGTACGCGACGAACATCCGCCACATGCTGACCGACCTGACACCGGCCAAGGATGGCGCGATCAACCACAACATGGACGACGACGTGATCCGCGGCGCGACGGTCACGCACGCGAGGGCCGTGACTTTCCCGCCGCCGCCGCCCAAGGTGCAGGCGATCGCGGTGCAGAAGCCTAAGGAGAAGGCGAAGGAGCTGACGCCGGAAGAGAAGAAGGCGGCGGAACTGGCGGCCTTCAAGGCGCAGACCCGCAGCCAGGTGGGCATCCTCGTCATCGGCGGGCTGCTGATGCTGCTGGTCGGGGCCTATGCGCCCGAAAGCTTCATGAGCCACTTCATCGTCTTCGCGCTGGCCTGCTTCGTCGGCTTCCAGGTGATCTGGAACGTCAGCCACGCGCTGCATACGCCGCTGATGGCTGTCACCAACGCGATCTCGGGCATCATCATCCTGGGCGCGCTGTTGCAGATCGGGGCGAGCAACTGGCTGGTGGTAATCCTGAGTTTCGTCTCGGTCCTCATCGCCTCCATCAACATCGTCGGCGGGTTCCTCGTGACCCGGCGCATGTTGGCCATGTTCCAGAAGTCGTAAGGGGCCTGCCATGTTCTCACTTGGAATCACGTCGGCGGCCTATATCGCGGCGGCTGTTCTGTTCATCCTGTCGCTGGGCGGGCTGTCGAACCAGGAAAGCGCCAAGCGGGCGGTCTGGTACGGCATCGCCGGCATGGCCATCGCGGTGGTGGCGACGGTCTGGGGGCCGGGCGTCTACAACGTCTGGCTGATCCTTGTCGCCGTGGCGGCGGGGGCCTTCGCGGGGCAATACGTCGCCGCGCGGGTGCAGATGACCGAGATGCCACAGCTGGTGGCGGCGCTGCATTCGTTCGTCGGCCTTGCGGCGGTCTTCATCGGGCTGAACGCGGACATCATGCTGTCGTCGGTGCTGGACCTGAAGGCGGCTGGCGTTGACGAGGCGGTGGCCGACCTGACCGGCTTCGGCAAGAAGCTGTGGCACAAGGAGGCGGTGGAGATCGCCATCCTGAAGGTCGAGGTGTTCCTCGGCATCTTCATCGGGGCGATCACCTTCACGGGTTCAGTGGTGGCCTTCGGCAAGCTGGCGGGGCGGATCGACGGCAAGCCGAACCAGCTGCCGGGCGGGCACATGCTGAACGCGGCGGCGCTGGCGGCCTGTATCGTGCTGGGGCTGCTCTACATGACCGGGTCGGGCATCTGGACGATGGTGCTGGTGACGCTGATCGCCGGGTTCATCGGCTGGCACCTGATCATGGGGATCGGCGGAGCGGACATGCCTGTGGTCGTGTCGATGCTGAACAGTTATTCGGGCTGGGCGGCGGCGGCGATCG
>JAGRMS010000233.1 GCA_020441135.1 Pseudooceanicola sp. | reverse complement strand
GCGCCGCCTTGGTCGCGCCATAGGCCCCGAAGAAGCGTTCGCCCGCGCGGGGGTCGTCGAGGAACAGGGCTTGTCCTGCGGTCCCGAGCAGCGGCGCGATGTAGGGGATCAGCCGGGCGGTGGCGCTGGCGTTGATCGCCTGCGACTTGTCCCAGTCCTTCGCGTCGACATGGCTGGCAGGGGCCAGCGGCGCGGCGTGGATGGCGCAATGCGCCCAGAGCGCAAGGCCGCCCCAGCGGTCGTGGACCGAGCGGCACAGCACCTGCATCGCGCCGTCGTCGGTCACGTCCATCACCGCCAGCGTCGCCTGTCCGCCCTTTGCCTTGATGCGGTCGTCAAGCTCTTCCAGCGCGCCGGCGGTGCGGGCGAGCGCGATGACGTGATGGCTGGCCGCCAGCGCCTCGGCAAGCGCCGCGCCAAACCCGCGCGAGGCGCCGGTGATGAGGACGGGATGGGTCATGGTCGCGTCTGATGGGGGCGAAAGCGGGCAAGGTCAAGAGGTGGCGGTGGCGCTCATGTGCAGCCGCCCGTCCTGCCCCCGCACCCAGAGGTCGCCGTCCCTGCGGCAGAGCGTGGCCGCCTGGTTGTGCAGCAGGGGCGAGGAGCCGCGGAAGGCGAAGGTCTTGAGCGGTCCCAGCAGGTCGGTCGCCATCAGCATCAGCAGCTGCGCCAGCAGGGGGCCGTGGACGACCAGCCCGCCGTAGCCCTCGACGTCGCGGGCATAGTCGAGGTCGTAGTGGATGCGGTGGCCGTTGAAGGTCAGCGCCGAGTAGCGGAACAGCAGGGTGGTGTCGAAACGCGCGGGGCGGGCGTCGGTCTCGTCGCCGCGCGCCTGCGGCGGCTCGGGCTGGGGGGCGGTCGGGTCGGGATCCTCGCGATAGACCAGATCCTGCCATTCGGTGAGGCAAAGGCGCGCATCCTGCCGGATCTCGTGGCGCAGGGTGACAAAGGCGAGCGGGCCGGTGCGGCCCTGTTTCCTGTCGGTGCTTTCCACGGCGCTGGTCTTCTCGGCGGCATGGCCGGCGATCAGCGGGCCGTGGAAGGCCAGCCGCCCGCCCGCCCACATCCGGCGCGGCAGGCCGAGATCGGGGATCAGGCCCTGCCCGGTCTTCGGGTGGCCGTCGCGGCCCAGGGCGGCGGGCGGCTGCGGCGTCCAGAAGTAGAGCTGGTGGAAGAACGGGGGCAGGTCGCGGCCCTCGGCCACGGTGGGCGCCTGCCCCAGCGCGACCTGAAGCGCCGCCGCGCGGGTGGGGTCGAGACGGTCGGTCAGATGCTCGGTCATGGTGGCCTCCGGTGGTTCGCGGGGCATCTGCACACGGGGTCTCTCCGGGGTCAAGGCGCGCCCATTGCCGCGCCGCGCGGGCGCTGGCATACCTGCCCCCATGCGAATAGCGATCAACGGATTCGGCCGCATCGGCCGCACGGTGCTGCGCCAGATCCTGGCGGGCGGGCGTGCCGATATCGAGGTCGCGCGGATCAATGACATCGCGCCGCTGGATCTCTGCGCCTATCTCTTCGCCTTCGACAGCACATTCGGGCCGTTTCCGGGTGCGGTGAGGGGCGCGGAAGGAGTTCTCGAGGTCGCGGGGCGGCGGATTCCGTTCAGCCAGTCGCCCGACCTCGACGCGGTGGACCTGCGCGGGGTGGACGTGCTGCTCGATTGCACCGGCATCGCGCGCGGTACCGAGGTGGCGCGGCGCGGGCTGGAGGCCGGGGCGCGCAAGGTGCTGATCTCGGGGCCATCGCCCGCCGCCGAGGCGACGGTGGTGCTGGGCGCGAACGAGGCGGCGTTGGGCGCGGCGCGGGTGGTGTCGAACGCCTCCTGCACGACCAACGCGCTGGCGCCGCTGGCAAAGCTGCTGCACGGGCTTGGCGGGATCGAGCGGGCGCACATGACGACGATCCATTGCTATACAAACAGCCAGCCGATGGTGGACGCCCCGCGCGGCGATTTCGCCCGCAGCCGGGGCGGCGCGCAGTCGATGGTGCCGACGACCACCAGCGCGGCGCAGCTGGTGGACACGGTGCTGCCCGAGCTTGCGGGGCGGATCACCGGCGCGGCGGTGCGGGTGCCGGTGGCGAGCGTCTCGGCGGTGGACCTGGTGGCGCAGCTGGCGCGCCCGGTGTCGCGGGATGCGCTGCGGGCGGCGGTGGAGGGGTCGCGGGTGCTTGGCTGGACGGACCTGCCGCTGGTCTCCTCCGACCTGCGGGCGCGGCCCGAGTCGCTGGTGATCGCGGGGCCGGAAACGCGGGGCAGCGGCAACCAGCTCAGGGTGTTCGGCTGGTACGACAACGAATGGGGCTTCTCGGCGCGGATGCTGGACGTGGCGGCATTGATGGCGGCGGGGGCGGCGGGGTAAACCCCGCCCTACGCGCGCTCCCCGCGGCGCGTTGGTGATGGAGGCAGAGGGGGGCGCTGCCCCCGCCGCCCGTGCCGGGCGACTCCCCCGGAGATATTTGGAAAGAGAAGAAACAGGGGCGCGGCCCTGGCTTCTTTTCTTCAAAAATACTCCTGCGCGGAGCGCATCGCGCCGCAGGCGCGGACGGCACGTATCCAAGGGGTGCGGCGTTCGGGATTGGCGTAGGGCGGGGCTTGCCCCGCCGCTGGCGGGCCGGAATGCCGCCGGATCGCGCGCCGACGCGGGAAAGGACGCCGCGCGGGAGCAAAAGCGGTTTGCGATCCGCGCCGGCCCTGCTAGCGTCTGGCGCATGACGCAAAGCTGGCAATTCTGGGCCCTTCTTTCTGCCGGCTTTGCCGCGCTGACGGCGATATTCGCGAAGGTCGGGATCGAGGGAGTCAATTCGAACTACGCGACTTTCCTGCGCACCGTCGTCGTCGTCCTGGCGCTGGGCGCGCTGCTCTGGGCGACCGGGCAGTTCCGCGAGCCCGCGAGCCTGTCGGGGCGGACGATCGTGTTTCTGGTGCTCTCGGGGCTGGCGACGGGGGCGTCCTGGCTCTGCTATTTCCGCGCGTTGCAGATCGGCAAGGCGGCGCAGGTGGCGCCGGTGGACAAGCTGAGCGTGGTCTTCGTCGCCGTCCTGGCCGCGCTGTTCCTCGGCGAGCGGCTGTCGCCCGGCGGCTGGGCCGGGGTCGGGCTGATTTCGGCCGGGGCCCTGTTGCTGGCGGTTTCTTGAAGGGATTTCCGAATTGACCATCGTTTTCTGGCTGCTGGTCGCGCTGGGCGCCGCCGTTCTGGCGCTTTACCTCTGGTCGCAGAAACTGGCCCGGCAGGCCCGCGCGGCGGCACCGCCGACCGGCGACACCATGCCGGTCAGGGGCGGCACCATCCACTATGTCGAGACCGGGCCGTCGCGTGCGCCGGTGATCCTGCTGGTCCACGGCATTGCCGCGCAGTTGCAGCATTTCACCTACGGGGTCAGCGACCGGCTGAAGGACGACTATCGCGTCATCGCCATCGACCGCCCCGGTTCCGGCCATTCCCGCCGCGACGACGAGGAGGCGGCGGCGCTGCCCGAGCAGGCGCGGATGATCGCCGAGTTCCTGGAGCGCAAGGGGATCCCCGAGGCGGTTGTCGCGGGCCATTCGCTGGGTGGCGCGGTGGCGCTGGCGCTGGCGCTGGATCACCCCGAGAAGGTGCGCGCCCTGGCGCTGATCGCGCCGCTGACCCACGTGCAGCCCGAGGTGCCCGCGATCTTCAAGGGGCTGGAGCTGCGGACGCGGTTCATGCGGCACCTGGTCGCGAACACCGTCGCCCTGCCGGTCGGCAAGCTGACCACCGGCAAGGTGCTGACCTTCGCCTTTGCCCCCGAGGCGCCGGTGCCCGACTTCATGACCCGCGCCGCCGCCATCCTTGGCCTGCGGCCCGAGGCTTTCATCAATGCCTCGACCGACCTGGTGACGCTGGAAGCGGCGCTGCCGGCGCAATCGGTCCGTTACGGCAGGCTGAAGGCGCACGGCGGTGTGCTTTACGGCGAGGGTGACGTGCTGCTCGATCCCGAGGCGCAGGGCCGGTCGATGACCGCCTTCGGGATGACCTACGAGACGCTGCCGGGGCGCGGCCACATGCTGCCGATCACCGCCCCTGCGGACTGCGCGCGCTTCATCCGCGACATCGCCGCGCGGGCGCGCTGAGGCGCGGGCCAAATCGGGATTTGTTGCGCCCCGGCGCGGTTGCTATAAGCGGGCCAAAAGCAGAGGGCGGAGGCAGGGTTATGGGGTTTCCGGGAACCTGGATGACGACGAGCGAGAGCGTGGTCTACCGCGTGGTGCCGAAATGCGCCTGCTCGACCATCGGGCAGATCCTCTACTACTCGGACCACGGGGAATTCTACGACGGCGACATCCACGATTCGACCGCTGGCCTGCACAAATGGGCGCAGGAGGAGAGCCAGGAGCCGATCACGCGCAATGTCGAGGCGCACAAGTCCTATGCCTTCACCTGCGTGCGCAACCCCTACACGCGCATCCTGTCCTCGTTCTTCGACA
>JAGRMS010000232.1 GCA_020441135.1 Pseudooceanicola sp. | reverse complement strand
ACGCAGGCGGTGCGCAGGCCCTGTTCGGCCATGCCCAGCGTCGCACGCAGGCCCGCGCCACCGGCGCCGACCACCACCACGTCATAGTCGTGGGTTTCGTAGGTGTATTCGGACATCGGCAGGCTCCTAGAGGGCGAGGCGGGCAATGGCGTAAACGCCGGTCGCGGCAATGGCGTAGGACAGGCAGGTCACGACGATGATGGTCAGGCGTCCGGCAAGGCCGTGGACGTAATCCTCGATCGCCATCTGCGCCCCGTTCTTGAAGTGGACCATGCCGACCCACAGCGTCAGCGCGGCGACGATCGCCGGGAACGGACGGGCGTAATAGGCCGTGACCTCTTCATAGCTCGACCCGAGGATCGACCCGAAGGTGAAGACGAACAGCGGCACCAGCACGATCAACGCGACCGAGCTCATCTGCATGGACCAGTGGTGGGCGGTGCCGGACTTGGCGGCGCCAAGGCCCACGGCGCGCTTGCGGTCGGTGAGGTAACGCATCGCGGGCCTCCTTAAACGACGAGAATGGTGAGAAGCGTCAGAACGACAGAACCGCCGATGACCATCCAGCCCAGACGGTCGGCCGTTTCGATGTCGAGACACCAGCCCTGATCCCATATCAGGTGCCGGATGCCGGCCAGCGAGTGATACCAGAGGCCAAGCACCGAAAGCGTCAGCACCAGGTCGCCCAGCCAGCTGGTCAGCAGCCAGTTCGCGGTGTTGAAGTAGGTCTCGGACGTGGCAGCCGCCAGCAGCCACCAGGCAACCAGGATCGCCGCGACGATCATCGCGTTGCCGGTGATGCGGGTCAGGATCGAGGTGACAGAGTTGAGCTGGAACCGGTAGTACTGTCCAAGCATGAATGGCGAAAGCGGGCGATTGCCCCGATTGACATCGGCCATGATGGCTCCTTTCCGGGTGGCTGCCCCCGTTATTAGCGTATTTTGCGCCGCTGTCACGGGGGCGGCAGGCGGAAAGACGTGGTATTTTGGCGCGGATTGGTCGGATCGGCGGGATTTGTGATCACGCCACGCAAGGCTGTGATCACTTAGTCGGTATCGGGTAAACCTGCTGATAATACTCGGATTCATTCCATGCCGTCTGCCTCGTGATCTCGCGCAGCAGCTTTTTGCGAATCTTCGCCGGATAGGCCTCGAAGGTCGGCGCAGTCTCGACAAAGGCACCCTCGCCGACGATCACATGCTCGAAGAAGTAGCCCGTCAGGTCCGGCTCGCTCGCTTCGATGGCCAGCGCGTTGACCACGACCCCGGCAGCCCGCAGCGCCCCGTGGGCCGCCTGCGGCTCGGCCCCCTCGTTGGATATCCCGTCACCCGACAGGTCGATCAGCCGCCGCTTGCAGTCGCGCACAGGATCGAACTGCCCCAGTGTGAAGGACAGCGCCTCGCCAATCGCCGTGGAGTAGTTGCGCCAGCGCCGCTCGTCGGCGGCCACCCGGTCGGCAAAGGCATCCAGCGCCGCGAAATCCGCCGCCTCGGCCCAGGGGATCGTCACCGCCTGCCGCGTCGACCCGGTCCATTGCACCAGCATCAGCCGCGCCTTGCCGCGCACCAGCGCGTCAGAGATCACCGCATCGCGCAGCGCCGCGGCCAGCCCGTCCATCTGGAGCCGGTACTCTTCCCGGCTGACCGACCCCGAAACATCGACCGCAAACGCCAGCGCAAGATCGCAGGCGGGGGCAGGCGTGGCGAGAAGGGCAAGAAGAAGGGCGCGCATGGCGGCCAGTCTAGGGCCGCGCCGGTGAATGCGTGATCACGTTTGGGCCAGCGGCACCGGGCCATCCCCGGCGCCGCTGGGCCTCAGGTTCAGCGCAGGCTGAAGCTGGTGTCGAGCGAGACGACGAAGATGCCGTCGACCAGGTCGTTGTCATGCCAGGCGCCGGTGATCGAGACCTTGTCGTTGATCGTGTAGGTGCCGCCGACCTTCCAGTATTCCACGCCCCCGTTCGAGACAGAGCCGTATTCCGCCGCCACGCCGAACTTGTCGTTGAAGGCATAGTCCATGCTGAGCGTGGTATCGACATAATCCGCCACCGGATCGTGCGCGAAGGCCAGCCCGACGTTGAAGGCGTCGGTCACGGCATAGCCCAGCGACAGGTAGACCTCGCCGCAGCAGTCGACATGCGGGTTCTTGTAGTAATAGCGGGCATAGCCGATGTCGTAGCTGAACTTGCCGACTTCGCCACGATAGCCAAGGTAGACGTCCACCTCGTAGTCGCTGCCGGTGATCACGTCATCGGTGTTCGACAGCCACAGGCCAAGGTAGAAGCCGCGCATTTCGGCTTCGATCCAGGGCTGGAAAGCGCCGCCGGTGGTCTGCTCGAACCCGTTCGAGACGTAGCGGCTGACCAGGCTGAAGCCTGCCGAAATGGAAAGATCCTGTGCCGAGGCCAGTCCGGGCGCCGTCAGACAGGCGGCAAGCGCGGAAGCCGCGAGAAGTTTACGCATGTTGTCCCCATGAGCATAAGTTGCGTAGGCCCGGAGTAGCACCCGTTCTGACCATCGCGTAAGTGGCTACCTGCCCCAGCGGTGTCCGGTGGCAGAATATACCGCCGCGGCACGGGGCATTCGCCTGTTTTTATAACAGATTTGCGGCGCTGTTGCTGCGCCGCCGCATTCAGGCGGGCATCAGCGCCCAATAGTCGAGGTCAAGCAGCACGCCGGGCAGATATTTCCCCGCCGAATCCTTGAGTTGGCCGACCGATCCGTCCGATGTCGCCACCAGCCGCAGCCGGATCGCGCCGACGCCCGGCGCGGCGGTTTCGGCCTTGTCCAGCACCTCGGACCAGGCCTTGATCGTGGTCCCCGCGAAGCAGGGGTTCGCGTGCGCCCCGCCGTTCAGCCCGGCGACCATCTGCGCGTTCGCCAACCCGTTGAACGACAGCGCCCGCGCCATCGAGATGACGTGCCCGCCGTAGATCAGCCGCTTGCCATCCTCGCGGAAGGTCGCATCGAAATGCACCTTGGCCGTGTTCTGCCACAGCCGCGTCGCCAGCATGTGCTCGGCCTCTTCAACGGTCACGCCATCGACGTGGTCGATCACCTCTCCCACCGCGTAGTCGCCCATGCGGTGCGGCTCGCCCGCCAGCGCGAAATCGTAATCCGTGAAGTCCAGCCCCTTCGGAATGTGCAGGCTGTCCGGCGCCACCACCGCCGCAAGCGCGGGCACCACAGCGTCAGGTGCCGGGGCGGTCACGTTGTTCTTCCGCACCATCACCCAGCGCACATACTCCATCACCGTCTCGCCGTGCTGGTTCACCCCGCGCGTGCGGACCCAGACCACCCCGGTCCTGCCGTTGGAGTTCTCCTTCAACCCGATCACTTCCGAGACCGACGTCAGCGTGTCGCCCGGCCAGACCGGCAACAGCCAGCGCCCCTCGGCATAGCCAAGGTTCGCCACCGCGTTCAGCGACACGTCCGGCACCGTCTTGCCGAAGACGATGTGAAACGCGATCAGGTCGTCGAGCGGGCTGAACGGCAGCCCGCAGGCCTGCGCGAAGGCATCCGACGAATACAGCGCGTGCCGCGCCGGGTACAGCGCATGATAAAGCGCCCTTTCGCCCATCTTGACGGTGCGCGGCACCGCGTGCGTCAGCACCTGCCCGACACGGTAGTCCTCGAAGAAGCGGCCCGGGTTGGTCTTGGCCATCTACTGCTGCCCCAGCTTCATTTCGGGCGAGTAATCCGCGTCGATGTCCTTGGTGACGGCCTGCCCGCAGCGCATCACCCCCCGCGCGGCGTCAAACGCCATCGTCGGCGCGCCATGCAGCGCCCAGCCCTTGGACAGCGCGTCCGACACCTTGTGGCAGAAGGCCGAGGTATCGTCCTCGGTCAGCAGGCGATAGATCGTGGTCATGGAAACGGCCTCACGCCAAGCCAGAAATGGATGCCGACAACCACGGCGTAGACCAGCACCGTGATGACTGCCAGCACGACCAGCTTGCGCGCGGGCGCAACCGGCGGCGGCGTCCAGCCCGGTTCGGCCCGGTTGATCGCGATGACCTCGACCACCGCCCAGGCCAGCATCGACCCGAACAGCAGGACCGAGGCCAGGTCGCCGTTCACCAGCAGGTGCGCCACCGCCCAGGTCTTGACTGCGGTCAGCTGCGGATGCCGGATGCGGGTGGCAGGCCAGACCTTGCCGCCCTTGATCTCGCTGGTGCCGAACGTCCAGACCGCCAGCAGCATCAGCAGGTTGTTGACGTGCCAGAGCCATGCGGGCGGGAACCAGAGGTGGATCATGTCGGCCCAGCGATACCCGAGCACGATCAACACCAGTGACGCAATCAGCGCGAGCGCGATCGGACCGCGCCCCTTGTTGCCCATCGCCGCGCGGCGCTCCGGCGCGATCCGCTTGAACAGATGCGCGCCCCACCAGAGCGCGATCCCGAGGATCAGAAGAACGAATCCCATGCTGGCTTACCCCGCTTGCAGCGCCTCTATCGCCTCTGCTTTTGCCAGCACTTCCCGGGCCGTGGCAACATGAAGGTTCTCGACGATGCGCCCGTCGACCACCGCCACCCCCTGCCCGGCCGCGCGGGTCTCCTCGTAGGCCGCGATCTGCCGCCGGGCGAGGTCGATCTCCGCCTCCGACGGCGCAAAGGCGGCGTTGGCCACGGCGATCTGCGCCGGGTGGATCAGCGTCTTGCCGTCGAACCCCATGTCGCGGCCCTGGTCGCATTCCTGCTTCAGCCCGGCCTCGTCCAGGTAGGCGTTGTAGACCCCGTCGACGATCAGCCGCCCCTCGGCCCTGGCCGCCAGCAGGCAAAGACCCAGCGCCGTGATCATCGGCTCGCGATCCGCGCGGAATCGGGTCTGAAGCTCCTTCGCCAGGTCGTTGGTCCCCATGACCATCCCCTGCAACTTCGGATGCGCCGCGATGGCAGGCGCGTTCAGCATGCCCCGCGGTGTCTCCATCATCGCCCAGAGCGGCATGTCACCGGTGATCGCCGCCAGCGCGTCCAGGTCGGCGGGGGAGGAGACCTTGGGCAGCAGCACCGCATCGGCGGGCATCGCCGCCACGGCCGCCGCATCGTCGCGGCCCCACTCGGTGTCGAACCCGTTGATCCGCACGATCCGCAGGCGGTTGCCGTAGCCGCCCTTGTCCAGTTCCACCTTCAGCGTCTCGCGCGCCGTGACCTTCTCTTCCGGCGTGACGGCATCCTCCAGGTCGAAGATGATCGCATCGGCCGCCAGCCCGCGCGCCTTGTCCAGGGCGCGCTCCTTCGAGCCGGGGATGTAAAGAACGGAACGGCAGGGGCGGGTGCGGGGGTCCATGAGATTTCCTTCCATTTCCCCAAGTCCGCCACCAATCGGCGCAAAACTCAAGGGCGAATCCGCCGCAGCGCAGCATTGCCGCCCGCGATCCGAACAGTCCCGGAACGGAAATCCCTAAAATCCGAAGGATCGCCCGCCCCGTTAACCATTCCTCAGACTCCCTTGGGCACCCTCTCGAGGCCGTATCCATACAGAAGGACCGGTTCGGTAAGGCCGCCGAGCACTCGGGACAGCGGATTCGACTTGACTGAACATGGCCTGCCGCCTGGCGCACCGGACAACCGGCGGGCCTGACCGGGCCGGCAGCCTGACCAAAGGGTACGATCCCATGACGAAAGCACTGCTCAACAGCGTGACCGGCCTTGGCCTTGTGATGTTCGCCGCCGCCGGGGCCTTTGCCCAGCAACAGAACTGCGCCCCGCGCGATACCGTGGTGGAACGTCTGGCCGACGGTTATGGCGAATCCCGCCAGTCCATCGGCATCGGCGCCCAGGGCGCCGTGGTCGAGGTTTTTGCCTCGTCCGATACCGGCACCTGGACGATCACCGTCACCATGCCGACCGGCGTGACCTGCCTTGTCGCCTCGGGCCAGTCCTTCCAGACCCTGGCCGAGGTTCTGCCGCCCAAGGGCGACGACGCCTGAACGGCCTGCCTCCCCCCCGTGAGGGGGAGGCAGGCGCGCGGCGTCAGCCGAAGAACTGCGCGCCGTTGGCCGAAATGGTCGACCCGTTGATGAACCCGGCATCGTCCGAGGCCAGGAAGACCACGCAGCGGGCGATCTCTTCCGGCTCGCCCAGGCGGCCGGCGGGGATCTGGGCGATGATGCCTTCGCGCACCTTCTCGGGAACCGCCATCACCATGTCGGTGGCGATGTAGCCCGGGCAGACGCAGTTGGCGGTGATCCCGGCGCGGGCGCCTTCCTGCGCCAGGCTGCGCACGATGCCGATGTCGCCCGCCTTGGTGGCGGCATAGTTGACCTGGGCGAACTGCCCCTTCTGGCCGTTGATCGACGAGATCACGATGAC
>JAGRMS010000231.1 GCA_020441135.1 Pseudooceanicola sp. | reverse complement strand
TCCGACGGCACCTTCAACCGGCTGCCCGCCACCATCGCCATCGTCACCAACATCGACCCCGAGCACATGGAGCACTGGGGCAACATCGAGGCCCTGCGCGACGGCTTCTACCAGTTCGTCTCGAACATCCCCTTCTACGGCCTCGCCGTCTGCTGCACCGACCACCCCGAGGTGCAGGCGCTGGTGGGCCGGATCACCGACCGCCGGGTGCGCACCTTCGGCTTCAACGCCCAGGCCGACGTGCGGGCGGTGAACCTGACCTACGAGAACGGCGTCGCCCATTTTGACATCGCGCTCCAGGCCGAGGACATGGTGATCGAGGGCTGCACCCTGCCGATGCCGGGCGACCACAATGTCTCGAACGCGCTCTCGGCCGTCGCCGTGGCCCGCCATCTCGGCATGAAGGCGGAAGAGATCCGTGCCGCGCTCGCGGCCTTCGGCGGCGTCAACCGGCGGTTCACCAAGGTGGGCGAGGTCAACGGCGTCACGATCATCGACGACTACGGCCACCACCCGGTGGAAATCGCCGCCGTGCTGAAGGCCGCGCGGCAGGCCACCAGGGGCCGCGTCATCGCGGTCCACCAGCCGCACCGCTACACCCGGCTCTCCAGCCTCTTCGACGACTTCTGCGCCTGCTTCAACGAGGCCGACGTCGTGGCCATCGCCGAGGTCTATGCCGCGGGCGAGGATCCGATCCCCGGCGCCGACCGCGACCACCTGGTCGCCGGGCTGATCCGCCACGGCCACCGCCACGCCCGGGCGATCCTCGACGAGGACGATCTCGAGCGGCTGGTCCGCGAACAGGCGCGCCCCGGCGACATGGTGGTCTGCCTCGGTGCGGGCACCATCAGCGCCTGGGCCAACGGCCTGCCCGAGCGGCTGAAGCGGCAATGACAGACGGGCGGGCAGGGGCATGAGCTGGGCGCTCATCGCCGCCGCGCTCTGGGCGCTGGCGGCCACCGTCACCGCCTTCCTGCCGATGCGCCGCCAGTTCGCCCCCGGCGTCATCCTGCTGGCGCTCGCCCCGGTGCTCATCGCCTGGCTCTGGATCGTCCACGGCTGGATCGCCGGACTGCTGGCGCTCGCAGGCTTCCTGTCGATGTTCCGCAACCCCCTGCGCTACTTCTGGCGCAAATGGCGCGGGCTGGAGACCGAGGTGCCCCGATGACGCTCTCCCTCGTCCTCGCCGCGCTCTGGGGGCTCTCGGCCAACATGATCGCGCTCCTGCCCAGCCGCGACCACCACTGGCGCGCTGCCTACGTCCTGATCGCCCTCGGCATCCCGATCCTCGGTTATGTCACCTGGCAGAACGGCCCCTGGATCGGCCTCATCGTGCTTGTCGCCGGCATGAGCATCCTGCGCTGGCCGCTGATCTACCTCGGGCGCTGGGTGCGGCGGAAGTCGGGGCGGTAGCGGTTTCCACCTTGCCTTGACGCCGGGGCGCATCAAGAGTGCGGCGTATGGTGGAGATTGCGGATATCGAGGACGAGAAAAGCCTGCGGGAGTGGCTGGTAACCCGCTCGCGGGAGGGTGCGGTCTGGATCGCTACGCGCGCGGCGATGCGGGTGCTGCCGCTTTACTGGGAGTGGGCCTTTACAGGCCGCGAACGCAAAGATGATTTGACACCACTGCCGTTTTTGCGGTGCGTGTTGATATCCTCGGTTGCCGCTGTTCGACCAACAGAAAATATCAGGTCGGCTGCGGCGTCCGCCTACGCCGTCGACGCTAACGCCTCCGCAGGCGACGCCTCAGCCTACGCTGCCTGCGCTGCCGTCGGCGCCGCCAATGACGCAGCCTACGCCGCCGACATAGACGCCGCTGCCATCCTTGCCGCCGCTGCCTCCCATGCCGCCGCTGCCGCCTACGCCGTCGCCAACGACGCTTGGATTGCAACGAGAACGGATTGCGCGTATCTGGAGAGCGGGTGGATGTCCGCCAGTCCGGCGCTCTGGCCCGACCGCGACAACCCGATTGCGGCGACGTGGTTAGGAGTCAAGAACCGGGCGACCGAACCCGAATGGGCCTTCTGGATCACATGGTATCAGGACGCGCTAGCTGGCGTGAAACCGGACTGGAACCAGCTCGAACGGATCGCATTAATCGACCGCGCCATATGGGAGGCCGGGCCGAAGGCAGTAGCAGCGGAAATCGACAAGATTAAGAAGTAGACGGAACTGCTGCGCGACGTTCGCAACATCAAGAAAAGCACGTCGAAGGCCAGGGCGTCCATCGCTTCCATCGCGCAACGATCGCACAACCAACCACCGGAACTTCTGGAAGCGGAGAATGCCCTTTCGGCGCAGGTCACTCTTATCTGGGACGTCCTGGACGATGCCGAGAGTGAACTTGAAAAGCCAAAGCCCAAGCCCAAAGCGCTTCGGTCGAGCGCTGACAAGTTGTTGGGTGCCGCTCTATTGGCAATCAAATATTGCGCATCGCTCGTGGATGTCACTGCGAAAAAGGCCGCCGAGGAAGTCGGGTCGACAGGAACGAAGCTGGTCTTGGGCGCGGCAACAACCTGGTTCTTCGGCCAGTCGGAGCCTGTGCGCACTCTCGCGGGAGGTTTGAAGGACTTGGCCGAGTTGCTGATAAAAGGCGCACTCAACTAAGTGGTCGAGCACAATCCGATGCGCTTGCCTCTTGCTCACCCGGACTTGCACCGTTCGCCGGCTCTGTTTAGCAACGCTCCCATGACCCCCACACTCCCCCCCGTCCGGGGCACCCTGACCCCCAACCGTCCGCTCTCGGAACTCACCTGGCTGCGTGTCGGTGGCCCGGCGGACTGGTTGTTCCAGCCGGCGGATGCGGCTGACCTCGCGGCGTTCCTGAAAGACCTCGACCCCGGCATCAAGACCTTCCCGATGGGCGTCGGCTCCAACCTGATCGTGCGCGACGGCGGGTTGCGGGCCGTGGTGATCCGCCTCGGGCGCGGCTTCAACGGCATCGACATCCGGGGCGATACCGTCACCGCGGGCGCCGCCGTGCTCGACGCCCATGTCGCGCGCAAGGCGGCGGATGCGGGCATCGACCTCGCCTTCCTGCGCACCATCCCCGGCAGCATCGGCGGCGCGGTGCGGATGAACGCGGGCTGCTACGGCCACTACCTCGCCGACGTGCTGGTCTCGGCCACCGCGATCACCCGCGCGGGCGAGACCGTGACCCTCGCCCCGGCAGACCTGCAACTCCGCTACCGCCAGTCCAGCCTGCCCGAAGGCTGGGTGCTGACCTCTGCCACCCTGCGCGGGCCGAAGGCCGACCCGCAGGATCTGCACGCCCGGATGGACGACCAGGTCGCCCGCCGCGACGCCTCGCAACCCGTGAAGGAACGCAGCGCCGGCTCCACCTTCCGCAATCCCGCCGGGTTTTCCTCCACCGGCCGCGCCGATGACAGCCACGAGCTGAAGGCCTGGAAGGTGATCGACGATGCGGGCATGCGCGGGGCGCGACAGGGCGGCGCGCAGATGAGCCCCAAGCACTCGAACTTCCTCATCAACACCGGCGGCGCGACGGCGGCAGACCTCGAAGGGCTGGGCGAGGCGGTGCGAAAAAAGGTTTACGAGTCCAGCGGGATAAAGCTAGAATGGGAAATCATGCGGATCGGCGATCCGTAGGGTAACAGTACCCCCGCGCGGACCCGAATACAGGCAATAACAACGGGCCGGGCAGGGAGAGAACAACAGGGCCATCGCAAGGGCCCGGAGCATTTGAGGCAGAGGATTTGGGACAGTCGAGCGGGACAGTCCGGCACGTGGCGGTATTGATGGGCGGACCTTCGGCCGAGCGCGAGGTCTCGCTGTCGACCGGTCGCGGCTGCGCCGACGCGCTGCGCGGCGAAGGCTATGACGTGACCGAGGTGGACGCAGGCCCCGACCTGGCCGACGTCCTGACCCGGCTCGCCCCCGATGCCGTCTTCAACGCCCTGCATGGCCGCTGGG
>JAGRMS010000230.1 GCA_020441135.1 Pseudooceanicola sp. | reverse complement strand
TTGCCCTCCTTGACGTTGGGCTCCACCATGTAGCGTTGGCCGAACTTCTCGTGCCGCGACTGGCGCTCCTCCAGCTTCGCCTCCAGGAAGGCGCGGGCGTCATAAGCGAACAACTCGGCCTTCAGCCGCTTGTCCAGTTCGGCGGCAAGGCGTTCGTCCCCGGTCAGGAAGCGATGCTCCAGCAGCGCGGTGCGGATGGTGAAATCCGACTGCCCCAGCTTGATGCACTCGCGGATGGTGCGGCTGGCATGGCCGACCTTCATCCGCAGATCCCACAGGATGTAAAGCATCGATTCGATGACGCTCTCGGCCCAGGGCGTGATCTTGTAGGGGGTGACGAACAGCAGGTCGACGTCCGAAAACGGCGCCATCTCGCCCCGGCCGTAACCGCCCACGGCGATCAGCGCGAGCCGTTCCGAGGCGGTGGGATTGGCCAGCGGGTGCAGCCGCGTGCGGGCGACGCGCAGGGCCGAGATCACCAGGCAATCCGTCAGCCAGGCATAGGACCGGGTCAGCGCCTGCGCGTTGAACGGCGCCCTGGCAAAGGCTTCGGCAATCGCCGCGCGCCCGGCGGTATTGGCCTCGCGCAGGATGCGCACCGTCTCGTTGCGCAGGGTCGTGCCGTCCTTGCCGTCCGGCAAGGCATCCAGCGCCGCCGTCACGGCGGTGACGTCGAAGATCGAACCGGGTTCGCAGATCAGCGACAGGTCGGGGGCGGTGACCGCCGGCTCAGAGGCCGGCGCCAGAGAACGTCGTCGGGGCCGGGTCAATCACTACCACCTGCTTGTTCTGGATCGTCGCCACGGCCAGCCCGCGCGAATTGGTGCCGTCGCCGTTCAGCCGGAAGATGCCGCCGACACCCTGGAAGCCCGCGCCTTGTGTCAGCGCCCCGCCGGTCAGCGCATCCGCCTTGCCCGCGCCCACAAGGGCGCCGATGGCGGCGATCCCGTCATAGGCCAGCCCGCCGATCGGGTGCGGCGCCCCGCCGTAGGCCGCAGCGTAGCGGCTGTTGAAGACCGCCGCCTTGTTCGGGTCGGGCAGCGCGAACCAGCCGCCCTGCACCCCCGGCAGCTCCAGCGTCTGCGACGGGATATCCCAGCGCGTCAGGCCCATGTACTGCACCTGCCCCGGCGCAACCCCGGCCTCGGGCAGCAGCTGCGACATCAGCGGCAGCGCCCCCGCCGTGTTGGCGGTGAGAAAGATCGAATCCGCCCCGGCCGAGGCCACCGCGTCCTTGATCCGCGGTATCGCCGCGATCACGCTCTGCTGCGACAGCTCGAAGGGCACCGAACTCGCCACGCGCCCCCCCGCCCGGTTCGCGGCGGCCTGGAAGGCATCGCGCCCCGCGGTCCCGGCCAGGTCGGTCGAATAGACCACGACGGTGTTCCGCTTGCCCTGCCGCGCGGCATAGCTCGCCATGCGGGCCGCGGTATTCTCGAAGGTCGGCCCCAGGATGAACACGTTGCCCCCCGCGATCGAGGGATTGTTCGAGAAGGACAGCACGTTGACGTTGCGATTGCGCACTGCCAGCCCCGCCGCATTGGCGGATTCGGCATAGACCGGCCCGAGGATGATCCGCGCGCCCTCGTCCACCGCCTGGCTTGCCACCGTCGCCGCGGTCCCGGCATCGCCCGCGGTGTCATAGACCCGCAGATCGATCTTGACCCCCTGAAGGTCCGCAATCGCCAGCCGCGCCGCGTTCTCCAGGCTCACCGCCAGGATCGCGTCGCCCGGCTGCGCCGACCCGCGCGGCACCAGCAACGCCACCGGCACCGGGGCCGAGGTGTCGATCGACGGCCCGCCGCCCCCGATGCCGACATCGCAAGAGGCCAGGACAAGCGCCGAGAGAGCAACAAGGGCCGCCTTGCGGGCGCGGGTGAAAACGGCGAACATGGATCATCTCCCTCGGGTCGCGCGGCGCATCGTTCGCCTGCTGGTCGATCCGGGATAATAGACGTCAGCTTGGGCGGGTCCAGCCTTGAATCACCAGAAGGTGCGTTTGGCGCCAGGTCTGCACTTTGTCGCCACCCCGATCGGAACCGCGCGCGACATCACGCTCAGGGCGCTTGACACGCTTGCCTCCGCCGACGTGCTCGCCGCCGAGGACACCCGCAGCCTGCGCCGCCTGATGGAGATCCACGGCGTGCCGCTGGAGGGGCGGCGCATCCACGCCTACCACGACCATAGCGGCGAAGCCGTGCGCGCGCGCCTGGTCGCGGCGATGGCCGAGGGGCGTTCGGTCGCCTACGCCTCCGAGGCCGGGATGCCCCTGATCGCCGACCCCGGCTTCGACCTCGCCCGCGCCGCCACGGCAGCCGGGCAGACCGTGACCGCCGCCCCCGGCCCTTCGGCCCTGACCACGGCGCTGGCCCTCGCCGGGCTGCCCACCGACGCCTTCTTCTTCGCAGGCTTCCTCCCCCCTGCCCGCGCCGCGCGCAAGGCCCGGCTCGAGACGCTGGCCCGGATCCCCGGCACGCTGGTCTTCTACGAATCGCCGCAACGGGTCGCTGCAACGCTCACCGACATGGCCGAGGTGCTGGGGGCCGACCGCGAGGCGGCGCTCTGCCGCGAGCTGACCAAGAAATTCGAAGACGTCCGTCGCGCGCCCTTGCAGGCACTGGCCGACCAGCTGGGCGAAGCGCCCGTCAAGGGCGAGATCGTGCTGGTGGTGGACCGCGCGACGAAACCGGATGTTAAGGAAACCGATGTAGAACAGGATTTGCTCGCGGCAATGGCGGGGAACAGCCTCCGCGACGCCGCGGACCTGGTCGCGCGGATGCACGGCCTGCCAAAGCGGCAGGTCTACCAAACGGCCCTCAAGCTGGGGAAGAACTACTGATGCAACGCAAGCTGCGCGGACAAACTGCCTACCACGCCGGCCTCGCGGCGGAAGATCAGGTGGCCCAGGACTATCAGCGGCGCGGCTTTTCGCTCGCCGGGCGACGCTGGCGCGGCGAGGGTGGCGAAATCGACATCATCGCGCGCGATGCCGACGGGCTGGTCTTCATCGAGGTCAAGAAAGCCCGCGATTTCGCCCGCGCCGCCGAATCCCTCTGCCGCCGCCAGATGCGCCGCATCTGCTCCGCCGCCGAACAATTCCTGGCGGGCGAACCGAACGGGCTGATGACGAACATGCGCTTCGACGTCGCCCTCGTGAACGCGGCCGGCGCCTTCCAGATCATCGAAAACGCCTTCGGCGAGGTCTGATCGCCATTGAACCCCCTTCCGGGCTGCGCCATGAATGCGGCCAGTCATGGGGGACCGAACATGAAGATCGCCTTTCAGATGGACCCGATCCTGTCGGTGAACATCAACGCCGACAGCACCTTCCGACTGGCCGAAGAGGCGCAGAAGCGCGGGCATTCGCTGTTCTACTACGGGCCCGACCAGCTTGCCTTCCAGGAGGGCCGGATCACCGCGCGCGGGCACGACATGACGGTGCAGCGCGTCGCCGGCACGCCGGCGGTGCTGGGCGAGCGGCGCGAGGTCGATCTCGCCGACTTCGACGTGGTCTGGCTGCGCCAGGATCCGCCCTTCGACATG
>JAGRMS010000229.1 GCA_020441135.1 Pseudooceanicola sp. | reverse complement strand
AGGTGGTGAACCTGATCACCTTCTACGCGCAGGAGGTGCGCGAACTGCTGGCGGCCATCGGGGCGCACTCGGTGGACGAGATCATCGGGCGGGCGGACCTGCTGGCGCAGGTGTCGCGCGGGTCGGCGCACCTGGACGACCTCGACCTCAACCCGCTGCTGATTACCGTCAACGGCGCATCGGACATCGTCTACAACCGCGACAAGCCGCGGACCGAGGTGCCGGACACGCTGGACGCCGAGATCGTGCGCGATGCGGCGCGGTTCCTGAAGGACGGCGAGAAGATGCAGCTGTCCTACGCGGTGCAGAACACGCACCGGACGGTGGGAACCCGCACGTCGAGCCTGATCGTGCAGAACTTCGGGATGCGCAACGCCTTCCAGGCGGATCACCTGACGGTGAAGCTGCAAGGGTCGGCCGGGCAGTCGCTGGGGGCCTTTGCCGCGCCGGGGCTGAAGCTGGAGGTTTCCGGCGACGCCAACGACTATGTCGGCAAGGGATTGTCGGGCGGCACCATCGTGGTGCGCCCGCCGATGTCGAGCCCGCTGGAGGCGTCGGAGAACACCATCATCGGCAACACGGTGCTGTATGGCGCGACGGACGGCTACCTGTTCGCGGCGGGCCGCGCGGGCGAGCGGTTCGCGGTGCGGAACTCGGGCGCGAAGGTGGTGATCGAGGGCTGCGGGTCGAACGGCTGCGAATACATGACCGGCGGCGTGGCGGTGATCCTGGGGGAAATCGGCGCGAACTTCGGCGCGGGGATGACGGGCGGGATGGCCTATCTCTACGACCCCGAGGGGTTGGCACAGACGCTGATGAACCTCGAGACGCTGGTGGTCTGCCCGGTCACGGTGGAGCACTGGGAGAACCAGCTGCGCGACCTGATCGAGCGGCACCTGAAGGAGACCGGCAGCCGCCGGGCAGCGGATATTCTCCAGCACTGGGAGCTGGAGCGGCAGAACTTCCTCCAGGTCTGTCCGAAGGAGATGCTGATCCACCTCGCCGCGCCTTTGAGCGTCGAAGGGACGGCGATCCAGGCGGAGTAGCTTTTCGGCGAGGCCCCTCCCTTGCCCTCCCCCCGGTGGGGGGAGGGGAGCGCGTTGCTGCGGGCGGGTCTTTTGGCCTTGCCGTCGTTCCACGTCAGGGTGACGAAGCAAAACGTCCTAAAGAGAGATGCCGATCCACCTTGCCGCGCCGCTGAGCGTCGACGGGACGGCGATCCAGGCGGAGTAGACTGTGGGGGCGGCTTTTTGGCGAGGCCCCCTCCCTAGCCCTCCCCCCGGTGGAGGGAGGGGAGCGCGATGCTGCGGGTCAGGCGTCTTTCCACATGAGGGTGATGAAGGTGTCGCCGTAGCGGCGGGCGTCCTGCCGGGTGAAACCGGGCGGGGCGGGTTGTTCGGCCTGTTCCTCCCACACCACCAGCGCGCCGGGGGCGATCCAGCCGTTGGTGTCGGCGGCGGCGAGGGCAGTTGCCCCGAGGGTCTGGCCGTAGGGTGGGTCGAGGAAGACCAGCGTGGCGGGATCGCCGGGGTTCGGGCCGATGCGGGCGGCGTCGCGCTTGATGAGTTGCGTGCGCTCGGCGGTGGCGGTCAGGGCGATGTTCCGGGCGATCAGCCCGGCGGCGACGCGCCCGCTGTCGACGAAGGTGGCAAAGGTGGCGCCGCGCGACAGCGCCTCGAGCCCCAGCGCGCCGGTGCCGGCGAAGAGGTCGAGCACGCGGGCGTTGTCCAGAACGTCCAGGTGGGTCAGCACCGAGAACAGGCTTTCGCGCACGCGGTCGGTGGTCGGGCGCAGGTGCGCACCCGCGTCGCCTTTGCCGACCGGAGTCAGGGCGCGGCCGCGGAACTGGCCGGCGATGATCCTCACATCAGCGACTTGAGGTCGGTGGCGGGGTCGGCCACGGCGGCGGGGTCGGGCGACCGGCCCGCCTCGATCAGGCGCTTGCCGATCATGTAGCCGCGCGGGTCGTTCATCGCGTCGACGGCCAGCAGGGTGTCGCCGCGGTAATACCAGAACGACGCGGTCGCGCCCTCGCCCTGTCGGGTCACGATGCGGTCGTAGCCTGTGTTCAGCCCGGCGATCTGGAGTTTCACGTCATACTGGTCGGACCAGAACCACGGC
>JAGRMS010000228.1 GCA_020441135.1 Pseudooceanicola sp. | reverse complement strand
GCTGCGACAGCGCGATCACCGGGATATTCAGTTCCTTGGCGATGGCCTTCAACCCTTGGGTGATTTCCGACACCTCGTTGACCCGGCTGTCCTTGGCCGTCGCGGGGCGGACCAATTGCAGGTAGTCGATGATCAGCACGTCCAGCCCGTGCGTCCGCTTCAGCCGCCGCGCGCGGGCGGCCAGCTGGCTGATCGGCAGGGCAGGGGTGTCGTCGATGTACAGCGGGCAGGCCTCCAGCGCCTTGGCGGCATCGACAAAGCGGCGGAATTCGGATTCGGTCATGTCGCCCTGGCGGATCTTGTGCGACGAGATTTCCGAGGCTTCGGCGAGGATACGCCCCGCCAGCTGCTCGGCGCTCATTTCCAGGGAGTAGAAGCCGACCACGCCACCATTCACCGCGCCCTCGGTCCCGTCGGTCAGCCGGCCGCGCTTGTAGGCCTTGGCGATGTTGAAGGCGATGTTGGTGGCCAGCGAGGTCTTGCCCATCGACGGACGCCCGGCAAGGATCAGCAGGTCGGACGGGTGCAGCCCGCCGAGCTTGGCGTCCATATCGTCCAGCCCGGTGGAGATCCCCGCCAGCCCGCCGTCGCGCTGATAGGCCGCGTTCGCCACATTAACCGCGTCCGTCACCGCCTTGAGAAAGCTCTGGAATCCGGTCTCGGACTTGCCCTGCTCGGACATCTTGTACAGCGCCTGCTCGGCCTCGACGATCTGCGCCGCCGGTTCGCTGGCGATATCGACGCTCGCCGCCTTGTCCGAAATCTCGCGCCCCAGTGCGATCAGTTCGCGCCGCACACCCAGGTCATAGATCATCTGCGCATAGTCGCGCACCGCAAAGCCGGAAATCGCGCTGCCCGCCAGCTTGGCCAGATAGGCCGCGCCGCCTAGTTCCTTCAGTCCCGCGTCCTCTTCCATGAAGGCCTTCAGCGTGACGGGCGAGGCCAGCTGGTTGCGGGCGATGCGGGCGGCGGCCAGCTCCCAGATACGGGCATGGACCGGCTCGTGAAAATGCTTCGCGCCGATGACCGAGGCAACGCGGTCATAGAGGTCGTTGTTGGTCAGGATCGCGCCCAGCAGCTGCTGCTCGGCCTCGACCGAATGCGGCAGGTTTCCCACCGCGTCGGCCTCGGCGCGCGGGTTCAGTTTCGCGATCTCGTTCATGTCGTCCCTCTGCCCGTCCGCGTTTGGCGCGGCTCCCGTTCTGGTGGAGTGCTCTTAGCAAAGGGTCGGTTGCGGTCGCAAACTGTATATCTTGTGGAAAAGAGCGGGGTGAGGCTGGACATGCCCCATCTTGCGATTCCCGCGCAGGTCCGGTCAACATCTAGGCAGGCATCAGGCCAGAATGCGCGAGATTCCGGCGGCTGGACTCATGCCTTGCGGCGGGCCTCCTGCCAGGGGCGCGGGGCTTCGAGGAAGGCCTGAACCTCGGCCAGGGTGCTGTCGGAAAACGCCCCGGACTCGCGTGCCGCGTCCAGCACGTCCCACCAGGTGCAGAGGTGGTGCAGGCTAACGCCGTGATCGCCAAGCGTTTTGATCGTCTCGGGGAAGATGCCGTAATAGAAGATCACCGCCGTATGCGCGCAGGTCGCGCCGGTCTCGCGAATCGCGTCGACGAAGGACAGCTTGGAGCCGCCATCGGTGGTCAGGTCCTCGACCAGCAGCACCCGGTCGCCTTCGCCCATCACGCCCTCGATTCGCGCGTTGCGGCCATAGCCCTTGGCCTTCTTGCGCACATAGGTCATCGGCAGTGCCATCCGCTCGGCCACCAGCGCGGCGAAGGGGATGCCGGCCGTCTCGCCGCCTGCGATGTTGTCGAAGGCCTCGAAGCCTGCGTTGCGCATCACGGTGACGGTCAGGAAGTCCATCAGCGTCGCCCGGATGCGCGGGAAGGAAATCAGCTTCCGGCAGTCGATATAGGTGGGCGAGGGCAGGCCCGAGGCGAGGATATAGGGCTCTTCCGGGCGGAAGTTCACCGCGCCGATCTCCAGCAGCATCCGCGCCGACAGGCGGGCGATTTCCTCGGGGCTGGGATAGGAAGAGGGGATCATCGCGCGGCACTCCTTCGATCGGGTCGGATCGCAGGTAGCGGAGCGGGCGCGAAAAGGAAAGCCCGCAGCCCGGAGGCTGCGGGCAGGGACATCAGAAAATGAAGTCGTTGGCCGAGAAATCACCCGCGACGTGGCCGTTCAGCGTGATCGTGTTCCCCGCGCCATCGTCGATCACCGCCACGCCGCCGACGTTGGACAGGTGGTGGTTCTTCAGGTCGATGAAGCCCTTGATCGACGCGACGCCCGACAGGTCGATCTTCTCGACCCTGCCCGCGGTCATGAAGTCGGTGATCACGTCATCGCCGAAGTTGCCGGAAAAGATGAACCGGTCGGCATGGGCGCCGCCGGCAAGCTGGTCGTTGCCCAGGCCGCCGTCCAGCTTGTCCCTGCCGTTCTCGCCGAACAGCCGGTCGTTCCCCGCCAGTCCGAACAGCCGGTCGTTGCCGCCCTGGCCTTGCAACACGTTGCGGATGGCGCTGCCGGTCAGGCTGTCGTTGCTTTCGCTGCCGCGCGCGTTCTCGATATTGCGCAGGGTGTCGGTGTCGCCGAAGCCATCGGTCGCGGTCTCCTTGCCCAGGTGAACCGTCACGCCGGCCGTGCCGCCATACCGGTCGTCGCGGTCGTAGCGCACCATGTCGACGCCCTTGGCGCCGTTAATCAGGTCGTCCCCGGCCAGCCCGCGGAAAACCTGCCCGCCGACCTTGCCGATGAAGGTATCGTCATGCATCGACCCGCGCAGCATCTCGATGCTGACCAGCCTGTCGGTATTGCCCCAACCGTCGGTTGCCGTGCCCTTGGCGAGATTTGCCGTCACGCCGCCCGGATCGGACTGGAACGTGACCTGGTCGTATCCCGCGCCGCCCTTGTAGGTGTCGTTGCCGCGCGAGGAATAGAAGTAGTCGTCGCCGATTCCGCCGTCAAAGACGTCGCGTCCAACGGTGCCAAGATACTCGTCGTCTTCCGTGACCGTCGCCGTCACGAAGGTTGACCAGGGAATGTCCTGGCCTGGACCAAATGCACCGGTCGCCGGGCCGACAGTCGTGATCGAGTCGTTGAAGGTTTCCCACTGGGCGACGGTGGTGACGTTCGGAATGTTCGCGCCGTCGATGGCGAAATACCAATCGGTCGTGGCCGCCCCTTGCTCCAGCGACAGCGCCAACACCGTGGTCGTTCCCGCCGAGGACGTGACATTGCCCAAATCGGTCTCGATGTCGCTCGTGCCGCTGGCCTCCCAGTCTTCCATCAGCCGGTAGTCGATCTGCACCTGGATGGCATCCGACATGATATCGACCCAGGGTAGGTCTTCAGTGGTGGCGATGATCGAATAGCTGAAGGTCGACGCGCTGCTGGGCAGAATCAGCGAAACCGTGGTGGGGCCGACCGAAACGACGTTGTCGGACCCGTCGTAGGCGACGGTGAGGCCGGTGAAGGTAATCATGGTCATGGGGCATAGCCTTGGTAGTCGGTTCAAAGGGTCCGCCTAGGGTCGCGGCATATGCCCGTCATTGCAACCCATGGGGGGCGAATCCGGTCCAGATCGCCCGGATTTTGTGAAGGCGGTGCGATGGGGCAACGTCAACCCGGAAACAATTCCGCCGGCTCGGCGCTTCAGTCCACGCGCCAGGTCAGCGGAAATCCCGGATCGAACACCGTTACCGCGCCATCCGCCGTGTCGACCTGCGCCGGGGCGGCGTAGGGCGCGCCGCGCGACAGCGTCATCGGTTCCGTGTTGACCGGCAGACGGTAGAACGCCGGACCATTGCGCGAGGCGAAAGCCTCCAGGCGGTCCAGCGCGCCTTCCTCGTCGAAGACCTGCGCCAGGATCGCCATCGTGTTCGGCGCGGTGAAACAGCCCGCGCAGCCGCAGGGCAGCAGCTTGTTGGCATCCGTATGCGGCGCGGAATCGGTGCCGAGGAAGAACCGCGCCTCGCCGCTCGTCGCCGCCGCCCGCAGGGCCAGGCGATGCTCTTCCCGCTTGGCGACGGGCAGGCAGTAGTAATGCGGCCGGATGCCGCCGGCCAGGATGTGGTTGCGGTTGATGATGAGGTGGTGCGTGGTGATCGTCGCGCCCAGGTCGTCGCCCTGCGCCCGCGCGTAATCCACCGCGTTGGCCGTGGTGATATGCTCCATGACCACCCGCAGCCCCGGCGTCGCGCGGCGGATCGGGTCCAGCACGCGGTCGATGAACACCGCCTCGCGGTCGAAGATATCGACGCTCGCGTCCACCACCTCGCCGTGGGTGCAAAGCGGCAGGCCGATCTCGGCCATCCGTTCCAGCACACCGCGCACGCGGTCGAAGTCCTTGACGCCGCTCGCCGAATTGGTCGTGGCCCCGGCGGGATAGAGCTTCACCGCCTTGACCAGCCCGCTGGCATGGGCAGCGGCAACGTCGTCGGGGTCGGTCGCCTCGGTCAGGTAGAGCGTCATCAGCGGCTCGAACGCCATCCCCTCGGGCAGGGCCGCCAGGATGCGCTCGCGATAGGCCGCCGCCTGCGCCCCCGTCACCACCGGGGGCACCAGGTTCGGCATCACGATGGCGCGGGCAAAGTGGCGCGCCGTATGCGGCAGCACCGCCTCCAGCATGGCGCCGTCGCGCAGGTGCAGGTGCCAGTCGTCGGGGCGGGGGAGGGTGACGGAGTCGCTCATGCACCGGCTGCTAGCACGGCGGCGCGGCGATCTCCAGCCGGGTCAGGCGGCGGAAGAGGGCATGGTGAAATCCCCCGCCTCGGCCTGCTGCTCCAGCGTGTCCAGGCGGCGGCGGAAACGCGGCGCGTTCATGCGGCCGACCACGTTGCGACACAGGAGGGCGTTCAGGAAGGGCCGGTCGTCGGCATCCAGCCGCCCCATCAGGGCGCGGAGGTACGACGGGTTGTCGCGGCGGGCGCGGTAGAGGGGGTAGAAGGTCTGCGGCGAGAGCTGTCGTTTCCCGGCCATCTCCAGCATCGGCGTCAGGATGCGCATCTCCATCAGCTGCGTCTGCAAGGCGGCCCCCAGGTAGGGCAGCCGTAGTCGCGTCACGTTCGACCGCGCGAACAGCGCCGCGTGCATCGCGTCGTATTCCTGCCGCGGATCGTAGAGGACAAACGCCCGCTCCGCCGCGTCCAGCATGTCGGGCGCATAGCCATAGCGCGAGGTAAAGTCGGTCTTGCGCATCTCGGCAAAGCGCGGATCCCACTCGGCCATGCCCGGATCCAGCGTCGCCTGCGGCTGCACCGCCACCACGATGGCCCCCGGCGCAACCACCGAACTGGCCGCGGCGGCATAGCCGCAGGGACCGGCGCCGTAGAACAGCACGGTTTCGTATTGATCGAAAAACGCATGGTCCGCCAGCCGGTCGAGGTACTGATGCACCGCCGGATCGCGGAACCAGGTGTCGCCGTCCGAGATGAAACACAGGTGCGACCAGCCCTGCGACTGGACAAGGTCGAACCCCAAAGGCGTCGCGTCTTCGGTCAGCGAACGAATGCCCTGCACCGTCTCGAAGGTGACAATCAGCTGCGGGCCACGGTCGATCAGGATGGCGAAGTGGCGAAAGCCCAGGTCGCGATAGCCGCCGCTGGACCGTCCGATGTTGATCAGCCGCCGCTTCCACTCGGCCACGTCCAGACGCGCCAGGGAACGGTCGAAGTCACTCGGCATCTCGGTCATGAACAGCGCCCCATTAACGGGACGCAGTTAACCACGCCTTTCCGGGAAATCCAATCTTTCGCTTGTTTCACCGGGGGAATACGAAACAATAAGGGGGAAGAAGCCCTACTGTTGATCTGTCGCCCGGCTCATCTCGGCATAGCGCATCAGCCGCCGGGCCGAGGGGTTGGTCAGCGTCCGCGACGGCGGGGTCATCAGCAGCCGCCCGAACAGCGCGCGCATCTCGTCCTTCAGCATCAGTTCGTCGAACCGCGCCTTGCGCCAGGCCACCGCCGCCTCGTGCAGCGGACCCAGCACCGGGTCGGCACGCAACTCCGTCCGCAGCCGGCCCGAAGGCTCCGCCAGGGCAGAGATCGTCGTGTCGGTCGCGGTGTTGAAGTTCCGCTCGATCCAGTAATCCGCGCCCAGGTCGTGATCGCCATGCACGGCGCGGCCCCGGTCGGCCTTGAGGATGTAGCTCTCCATCGCCCCCAGCGCGTAATGGTTGATCTGCGCCAGGCGATACATCGGCATCCCGAAGTTCGAGAAGATCCGCCGCGTCTTGAACTGGTCGTTCAGCAGGTTGCCCTGGCAGTCATACCACCTCGCGTCCGGCAGCCGCCCCCGGTTCGGCCCGCGCGGGCGATGCACGCCGATCTGCCGGTAGGTGCCATCGTTGCGGTAGAGCGTCTTGAACATCGCGGCGCGCCACGGCCAGTAGAGGATTTCCGGCGCGCAATGAGTGAAGGTTTCCGTCACAGGCCGGTCGGCATAGCGGATCACGTCGCCGTTGCCGAACAGCCGCCAGGTGATGGCGATGGCCGTCGCCTCGGGCAGGGCGGCGATCAGGGCGGGCAGGGTATGGTCGCCGGCGTGGACGTTGACGAACTCGTCGATATCCAGCGCGATGATCCAGTCGGCCTCCTTCACCGCCGCGCTGGCGTCCGCCAGCCGCAGCCCGGTGAACTGGATGCCGGCCTTGGTATAGGGGCCGTCGTTGCGGATATGGGTCAGCCAGCCGGTGCCTTCCAGCCGGTCCAGCATCGCGTCGGTGCCATCCTGGCAATCGTTCGACAGCACGACGAAATGCGACACCCCCGCCGCCAGGTGGTGCGCGAACCAGTCCAGCAGGAAGGCGCCTTCGTTGCGCACGGTCAGAACAGCGACGATTTTCAAGGCGTTGCACGGGAAAGCTGATGCACCTCAGCTCTCCATGTCCAGGGCGAGCGCATAGGCCACACGCTCGGTTTCGGTCAGGCGGACCTGCAACGCCTGTTCGTACAGCGCGCGGAATTCCGGTGTCGCGTGCAACTCGTCCGCCTTGGCGCGATGCCAGGCGAGGCCGCTCCGGTGCAGCGCCTTGAGCTGGTCGTCCGCCATCAGCCGGTCGTATTCCGCCCGCATCCGCGGGATGTTGCGCTTGATGGTGATGTCCTTTGCGCCCGACCAGTCCATGCGGATCCAGTAGTTCAGCCCGATCGAGCGGTCGACGTGCAGCGCCCGCCCGCGCTGGCGCTTTATCAGGAAGCTCTCGGCACTGCGCAGCGCATAATGATTGAGCTGCAACAGGTCGTAACCAATGGATTTTGTCGAATTGCGCCAGCCCTTCTCGGCGGCCTCCTGCGTCATGTCCAGGCCCGACCCGTTGACCCAGCGCACCCGGTCGCGGAAGTCGTCGGCCAGCTTGTTGGGGCGATGACAGCTCATCTTCGCGTAGGCGCCGATGTTGCGGAACATGGTCTTGAAGCCCCAGACCGTGTGCGGCTTGGGGCAGTACCGGGGCGCGCAGGTATCGAACTGGCCGATCACGAAATCGTCTGCCAGGTCCAGCACGCCGTTATGCCCGAACAGCCGCCAGGTCATCGCCACGTTGGTCGCGTCCGGCACGCGGGTCAGGAAATCCTCCAGCGTGCCGTTGCCGCAGCGCACGTTGATGAACTCGTCCACGTCGATATGGGCGATCCACTCGGCGTTGCGGATCACCGGTTCCTTCAACGCCTTGTTCAGCGCGTATTGCTGGGGCGAGTTGCCCTTCCACTCGTCGTTGTTGCGGTGCTGAAGCACGCCAAGCTCTTGCAGACGATCGAGAATCTCGCTCGTCCCGTCCTCGCAGCCGTTGGTGTAGATCAGGAAGTTGTCGACCCCGATGGCCCGGTGATAGGCGACCCATTCGACGATATAGGGCGCCTCGTTCTTCATGCAGCCGACGATGACGTTGCCGCTCGACCCCTTGGGCAGCTTGCGCGGCGGCACGGGCGTGTAGGCGGCGGCCAGCTCCTCCTCGTTCACCGCGCCGATGCGGTTGTGCGGGGCATAGGGCGATGTCTTCAGCTTCTCGAAGTTCTTGACGGCCAGCGGCGGCATCAGCGCCCGCGCCTCGGGTGTGATGCCCGACTGCTGCGGCGGGCGCTGCCGCGCCTCGCTGCGGGCTTTCTTCGCCGCCTGCGTGGCGCGGTCGATGCGGTAGAGGAAGGCCAGCAGGTATTGCGAGGCGCGATAGCCGTTGGTCGGGTCGGCCTCGGCCCAGGGGTCCGACGGCTCCGGCGCGCTCAGGGCGGCCAGCGCCGGGAAACGCTCCGCCAGCCGCGCCATATCCCCGGCAAACCGCCGTGACACGACAGCCAGCGCACCGGGATCGGTCGGCGCTCCCTCCACCCGCAACTCGGACATGAAACTGCGCCACAGCGGGCGGGGCAGGTGATGCGCCCCCTGCTCCAGCACCTGCCGCAGCAGCCCGTTCAACGCCCGCGCCCGCGCCGTCCAGGCGTCAGAAACCGGCTGCTCCAGATCGGCGGCAGCGGCCTTGCCGATCGTCTCCCCGATCCCGAAACAATCCCGCAATTCGTCGGTAAAGGTTTCCGAACCGAAAGCGCCGGGGTCATAGGCGCGCAACGTCACCTTGCCCGCGCCAAACCCGCTCTCCCAGAAGGCGACAAGCGCGGTGTAATCCAGCCAGAACGGCGCGCCTTCGGTCTCTTCGAATTGCCCGAGCCCGGGCCGGATCGGCGGCATCGCGGCAATGCAGGCCGCCCACCAGTCCGGCGCATCGGCCAGCCCCAGATCACGCTCCAGCGAGGTCGTGCGCCCCTCGAACACCTGCTCGGCATAATGCCGCGCCAGTACCCGTGCCGGATCGTCCACCCAGGCCACCACCCGGATGTCGTCCGAGAATTCGGCCAGCAGCCCGCGCAGCCGCTCCAGCTCCGACGCCCGGTGCAGCGACGCCGCCAGTTGCCCCGCCGACAGGATCACCGTGTGCGGCTGGTGCTTCGCGATCTCGGCCCGCAGGTCCGCCACCAGTTCGCCCCGCAGCGCCTCTTGCCGGTCCGCCGGGCCGTAGCCGCGCACATGGCGCAGCGGATCGACGTGATCCGCGTCCGTCACCGCCATGAACAGCCGCGTGTCGTTCTTCGCCCCGGCGCTGCGCGGGAACAGGATGCCCTTGCCCAGAAGGTTGTCGCGCTTGTCGTCCAGCACCTGCTGGACGCGCGCCGCGCCCGCCGGTTCCAGCCCGATATGCAGCCAGATCCTCATGCCGCGTCCTCGCGCAGCGGGTTGGCGTTCAGCTTGCCCCACCACGGCAACGCGCGCCCCAGGAACGCACCGATCTTCGCCGGCGCCTCCGGGTCGCCCACATCGAACTCCATGTAGGCCGCCCCGCCCAGCGCCTGCGCCAGCGTCGCGTAATGCCCCTCGATCCAGACCTCGCGCTGCTTGCTGGTCTCCCCGAACCCCGCCGGCAGCCCCGGGATCGCACTCCCCGGCAGACGCTCCGTCCCGAGGTTCGACCAGGCCAGCATCGACTGCGACA
>JAGRMS010000227.1:4943-6296 GCA_020441135.1 Pseudooceanicola sp. | reverse complement strand
GACGCGCGCAGCGCGGCGCAAACCAGAGGAATCGACGCGCGAAGCGCGGCGCAATCAGTATCCGGCGGCGCGGTCCACCAGAAACAGGAACGGCTCCCCGGCCTCCCCCCGCCGCACGTTCTCCGCGATCACCCGGCTCGCCGTCGCCGCGCGGGTCTCGGACGCGATGTGCGGGGTGATGGTGACGCCGGGATGCGCCCAGAACGGATGGTCCTTTGGCAGCGGCTCCACCCGGAAGACGTCCAGCGTCGCGTGGCCGATCTGCCCCGCATCCAGCGCCGCCAGCAGCGCCGTGTCGTCTATCAGCGGCCCGCGCCCCGGGTTGACGATCACCGCCCCCTTCGGCATCCGCGCCAGCGCCCGCGCGTCCAGAAGGTTCTGCGTGGCGGGCGTATCGGGCAGCAGCAGCACGAGGATATCCGCCTCGGCCAGCGTCTGCTCCAGCCCCTCCGCGCCGTGGCGGCAGAGCACGCCGGGCAGCTCCTTCGGCGACCGGCTCCAGCCCCGGACGTCGAAGCCCAGCCCGCGCAGCGCCGCCGCGCAGGCCGCGCCCAGTTCCCCCAGCCCCAGGACCGCGACGCGCCGATCCTGCGCCAGCGGCGGGAAATCCTGTGGCCAGGTTCCCGGCTCGAGGCCGTGAATGTAGCGGTCCAGCCCCAGGTGATGGCGCAGCACGTTGCCCGTCACCCATTCCACCATGCCCTGCGTCAGCCCGTGGTCCACCATCCGCGCCAGGGGGGCCTTCAGCGTTGCATTGCCGGTAACGTTCTCGACCCCCGCCCAGAGGTTCAGCACCGCCTTCAGCCGCGAATAGGGCGTGAAATCCTGCACCGCGCTGTTCGGGGCATAGACGATGTAGTCCACCGCTTCCGGCGCGTGGTCGGTCCTCAGGTCGAAATCGACCCCGGCCTCGGTCAGGGCTTGCGACAAGGGCGCCTCGTAGCTCGCCCAGCGTGCCGGCAGGGCGGCGAACAGGATGTTGACGGTCATGGAACTCCTACCGTGTGCGCCCGCGCGGGCGGTGGATATGGGCGCTCTGCACCAGGCCGAAGGCCGCCATCAGCACCAGCATGGCCGATCCGCCATAGCTCACCATCGGCAGCGGCACGCCGACCACCGGGGCCAGCCCCATCACCATCGACATGTTGACGGCGAAGAACAGGAAGAAGGTGATGGCGACCCCCAGCGTCACCAGCGACGAGAACCGGTCGCGGGTGGCGATGGCGGTGGCGATGCAGAAGACGATGATCAGCGCATAAAGCGTCAGTAGCGACACCCCGCCGACAAAGCCGAATTCCTCGGCGAGCGTGGTGAAGATGAAGTCCGTGTGTTTCTCGGGCAGGAAGTTCAGCC
>JAGRMS010000227.1:0-4930 GCA_020441135.1 Pseudooceanicola sp. | reverse complement strand
GTGCCCTGCATGAAACCGCGCCCGGCCCAGCCGCCCGACCCCAGGGCGATTTTCGACTGGGTGATGTGATAGCCTGCCCCCAGCGGGTCGGAGGCCGGGTCGAGGAAGGTGTCGATCCGGCGGAACTGGTAGTCCTTCAGCAGTTGCCAGGTGGTCCCCCGGCTCTCGAACACCGCCGCGATCAGCCCGATGCCCGAGGCGATGACAAAGGCGAAATAGGCCCAATGCACCCCCGCGACGAACATCAGCCCCGCTCCCGCGATCACCAGCAGCAGGGCGGTGCCAAGGTCGGGCTGCTTCAGCACCAGCGCGGTGGGCAGCAGGATGATGATCACCGGCACCAGCACCCAGAGCGGGCGCGAGGTGCGCTGGGCCGGCAGCCAGTCGTAATAGGCGGCCAGCAGCATCACCAGGGTGATCTTCATCAGCTCCGACGGTTGCAGGCGCATGAAACCAAGGTCGATCCATCGCTGCGCGCCCTTGCCCTCGACCCCGATCAGGTCGACGGCCAGCAGCAGCAGGACCGACCCGGTATAGGCCAGCGCCGAGACGTTGCGCCAGAACCAGATCGGCACCATGGCGACGACCAGCATCGCCGCCAATCCAAGCGCGAACCGCTTCATCTGCGGCTCGGCCCAGGGTGTCAGCGACCCGCCGGCGACAGAATAGAGCTGCAGGAACCCCACTGTGGCGACGCTGAGGATCAGCAGCGTCAGGCCCCAGTTCAGGTAGAGCACCTTGGACAGCCCGCTTGGCGTCGACTTGACGTTGTACTCCAGATAACTCATGCGCGGTTGCTCTCGGCCCCCGCGCGTTCCAGCTGCTCGCGTTGGAGGCGCTCATGCTGGCTGCGGATGCGGCTGCGGTCGGCCTCGGGGTAGGCGTCGAGCGGCGGCGTCCCGTTGTAGAGCGCTTGCAGCAGGATGTCCCGCGCCACCGGTCCCGCCGCCGTCGACCCGCCACCGCCATGCTCCACAACGACGCAACAGGCGTATTTCGGTGCATCGAAGGGCGCGAAGCTGACGAACAGCGCGTGGTCCCGCCTGTCCCAGGGCAGGTCATTGTTGTTGATTACCCCCGCCGCGCGCTCGGCCGCGGTGATGTTGCGCACCTGACTGGTCCCGGTCTTGCCCGCCATCCGCATCGAATCGCCGATGATGCGCGACCGGTAGCCCGTACCGCCACGGTCGTTCGACACCGCGTACATCGCCTTGCGGATCTGGCGCAGGTTGTTCTCGTTCAGGCCCAGCGGCGCACCGCCGCCGATGCCGGTATCCACTCCATCCACCGACTTGACCAGCCTCGGCAGCGTCTCGCGCCCCGTCGCAAGCCGGGCGGTCATCACTGCCAGTTGCAGGGGTGAGGCCAGCATGTAGCCTTGCCCGATGGAGGCATTGACCGTGTCGCCGACCAGCCATTCCTGCTTGTGGACGCGCATCTTCCAGTCGCGGTCCGGCGTCAGCCCCGAGGCCACGGCCGACATCGGGACATCGTGCCGGATGCCCAGCCCCAGCCGGTTTGCCATGGCCGAGATCTTGTCGATGCCCACCTTCAGCGCGAGATCGTAGTAATAGACGTCGCAGCTCTGCTTCAGCGAATTCAACAGGTCCACATGCCCGTGCCCGGCGCGTTTCCAGCAGTGGAAGCGGCGGCCCGAGACCTCGAGATGGCCGGGGCAGTAGACCGTGTCGTTCGGCCCGACGAGACCGTCCTCCAGCGCCGCCAGCGCCGTCACCATCTTGAAGGTGGACCCCGGCGGATAGGCGCCCTGCACCGACTTGTTGGCGAGCGGCCGGTGGTCGTCCTCGGTCAGCGCCTTGTAGTCGGCGACCGAGATGCCGCGCACGAAGAGGTTCGGGTCGAAACTCGGCGCCGAGGCGATGGCGCGCAGGTCGCCGGTCTCGCAGTCGATCACCACCGCGCTGGCACTCTCGCCCGCCAACCGCGCCTGCACATAGCTTTGCAGTTCCGCGTCCAGCGTCAGTTGCAGGTCGGCCCCCTGCTGACCCTCGCGCCGGTCCAATTCGCGCATGACGCGCCCGGTGGCATTGACCTCGACCCGCTTTGCCCCGGCCTTGCCGCGCAGGCGGTCCTCTTCCCGCGCCTCAAGCCCGACCTTGCCAATCTGAAAGCGCGGGATGCGCAGCACCGGCTCGGGATCCTCGATCCGCGACAGGTCGTAGTCCGACACCGGGCCGACGTAGCCGACCACATGCGCGGTATCGAAGCCCCGCGGGTAAACGCGTGTCATGCCCACTTCGGGCGTGATGCCGGGCAGGGCAGGGGCGTTGACGGCGACCCGGCTGATTGCCTCCCAGTCGACGCGGTCTGCCAGCGTCACCGGCAGGAAGGGCGTCGTGCGCGTCCGCTCGATCTCGCTCATTGCCCGGTCGAGCTCTTCCGAGCTCAGCTCGATCAGCCCCGCCAGCCGGTTCACCACCAGCGGCACGTCGCCCGCGTCTTCAGGCACGATCACGATCCGGTAGCTGGGCGCGTTCCGTGCCAGGGCCAGGCCATTGCGGTCGAAGATCTCGCCCCGGTTCGGCGCGATCAGGCGGATGTTGACGCGATTCTCTTCCGCCAGCAGGCGAAACTGGTCGGCCTGCTCTACCTGCATGTAGCGCATCCGCGCCGCCAGCATTCCGGCGAAGCCCAGTTGCAGCCCGCCGACCACCAGCGCGCGCCGGGTCAGCTTGCCCGGCGGATGCTCCGAATTGCGCGTCGGCCCCCGCATCAGCGGCCCCCCATCGCGGCGGCATCGCCCGGTGCCGGGCGTCGGACCCCCATTGCAACCTGCGTCACCAGGGCGACAAGCGGATAGGTCACGATGGTCAGAACCATCTGGATGAGCGCCAGCCCGAAGGCCGGCAGCGGCACGACCATCATCCCGAGCACCAGGCGGTTCGCCAGCGTCACGCCGGTCACGACCAGCGCCACGGCAATCCACTCGCCCACAAAACTCGCATCGGTCAGGCCCGCGGTCCGGTATTTGAGATACTCGGCCCCCAGAACCACCAGCATGGCCAGCAGGCCAGGCGGGCGCTGGAACAGCAGGTCGGCCAGCAGCATCACCGCCGCCAGCAGGGCAGGCGGGACATAATCGGGTCGTCGCAGCACCCAGGCAAAGGCGAAGGCCAGCAGCAGGTCGGGCGGGGCCCAGCGTGCGGGCACGGTGTCGAGCGGTATCAGGTGAAAGAACACGATCACCAGCGCCAGCAGGACAAAACCCACCCGCATCGTCCAGACCCGTGCGTCGGCGCCCTCACCCATCGCCCGGCCCGTTCAGCGCCGTGGCCGAGGGCAACACGATACCGCCCGGATCCTCGACCGTCTCGGTACCGTGGTGGCGCAGCACCCGCAGGAACTCCAGTCGCTCGTAATCCGCCGCCAGCCGGACGCGCAGCCGCCCCGAGGGCGCCGCCGCCACCTGCCCGATCAGCAGCCCCGCCGGAAACACGCCGCCATCGCCGGAGCTGACCACCCGGTCGCCCGGACGCACCGTGTCGGCGTTCTCGAGAAAGTCGATGACCGGCGCGACCGAGTTGTCGCCCTTGATCAGGGCCGTCTGCCCGGAGGGCTGGATCGTCGCCGGCACCGCGCTGGCCGCGTCGGTCAGCAGGATCACCCGCGACGTATTCGCCCCGGTGCCCGAGATGCGGCCCACCAGCCCGATCCCGTCCATCGCGGCCCAACCGTCGACGATCCCGTCCCGCGCGCCGACGTTCAGCAGCACCGACTGCCGGAAGGGCGAGCCGCTGTCGGCCATCACCACGCCGGTCACGAAGGTCAGGCGCGGGTCGAGCCGGACGTTGTTCAGGTCGAGCAGCCGCGCATTTTCCTGCTCCAGCTGCAAGGCCGCTTCCTTCCACGCCTGCATCTGCCGCAGTTCGCTGCGCAGTTCGCGGTTCTGTTCGGCAAGGCGCTGATAGCTCTGGAAATCGCGAACCAGGTTGATGGTCGCCGTCACCGGCGCCAGCGCCCAGTCCATGTTCGGCACCACGGCATCCACCACCTGCGCGCGGAACTTCTCGACCCTTGGGCTGTCGATGCGCCAGACAAGGAAGATCGCCAGCAGGCACAGGCAGAGCACCGCCAGCAGCAACCGCCGCAGAGGGTCGGTGTAATCGTCGCGCTGTGATCGGTCCCTGGCCAATGGTGCCCTCTTGCAAGCCAGCCGGGCGATGCCTCACCCGAGGTTGCGCGCCTCAGCTGTCGTAGTCAATCGCGTGGCGCAGCTGCTTTTCGTATTCCAGCGCCTTGCCGGTGCCGAGCGCGACGCAGTTGAGCGACTCGTCCGCGATGGAGACCGCCAGCCCGGTCTGCTCGCGCAGCGCCAGGTCCAGGTCGCCCAGCAGCGCGCCGCCGCCGGTCAGCATCACGCCGCGGTCGACGATATCCGCCGCAAGGTCGGGCGGCGTGGCTTCCAGCGCGGTCATCACCGCCTCGCAGATCTGCTGCACGGGTTCCGCCAGCGCCTCGGCCACCTGGGCCTGGCTGATCTCGATCTCCTTCGGCACGCCGTTCAGCAGGTCGCGGCCCCGGATCTGCATCGAGCTGCCGCGCCCGTCGTCGGGCATCCGGGCGGTGCCGATGCTGGTCTTGATCCGCTCGGCGGTCGATTCGCCCACCAGCAGGTTCTGCTGGCGCCGCAGGTAGGAAATGATCGCCTCGTCCATCCGGTCGCCGCCGACACGGACAGACCGCGCATAGACGATATCGCCCAGCGACAGCACCGCCACCTCGGTCGTGCCGCCGCCGATGTCGACCACCATGTTGCCGGTCGGATCGGTGATCGGCATCCCGGCCCCGATGGCCGCCGCGATCGGCTCTGCAATCAGCCCGGCCTTGCGCGCCCCCGCGCTCAGCACCGACTGCCGGATCGCCCGTTTCTCCACGGGAGTCGCCCCATGCGGCACGCAGACGATGATCT
>JAGRMS010000226.1 GCA_020441135.1 Pseudooceanicola sp. | reverse complement strand
CGATGCCCTTGGGCAGCGTGCGCATCTCGGCCACGCGGTCGGAGATCTTCTGGCCCAAGAGCATCCCCCCGCCGCCAGGCTTCGCGCCCTGTCCGACGACCACCTCGATGGCGTCGGCGCGGCGCAGGTCGTCGGGGTTCATGCCGTATCGGCTTGGCAGGTATTGATAGACCAGCGTTCTTGAGTGCCCGCGTTCCTCTTCCGTCATGCCGCCGTCGCCGGTGGTGGTGGAGGTACCCGCGGCGCTCGCTCCCCGCCCCAGCGCCTCTTTCGCGGGACCGGAGAGCGAGCCGAAGCTCATGCCCGCAATGGTGATGGGGATGTCGAGGTGGATCGGCTTGCTCGCGTGCCGGGTGCCAAGCCAGACGTCGGTCGTGCATCTCTCGCGGTAGCCTTCCAGCGGATAGCGGCTGATCGAGGCGCCGAGGAACAGCAGGTCGTCGAAATGCGGCAGGCGGCGTTTCGATCCACCGCCGCGGATGTCGTAGATGCCCGTGGCCGCCGCACGGCGGATCTCGGCGTTGACGTCGTCGGAGAAGGTCCAGGGTTTCTTCGGCGGCGTATGGGGGAAGTCGGTCATGGGTGCGCTCCGCGCGAGGCCGGGGGCAAGGATTTTCGAAAATCCTTGCCAAAATTCTTCGAAGAATTTTGGGCGCGTGGGGAGAGGGCGGGCATCAGTACTCCCCGGCGTTGTCGATGTTGAAGGTGTAGAGGCGGCGGGCGGAGCCGTAGCGGCGGAAGTCCTGCGGTCTGATCGTTGGGTCGCACTGGCCGCGTTCGAGGAGGGCGGCGAGTTGCTCCAGATGCTCCGACCGCATCTCCTTCTCGATGCAGTCCGCCCCAAGCGACGTGACTGAACCGCGCACATACAACCGCGCCTCGTAAAGCGAGTCGCCGAGCGCCTCGCCCGCGTCGCCGCAGACCACCAGCGCGCCGGACTGCGCCATGAAGGCAGACATGTGGCCGACGCTTCCATGCACCACGATCTCGATCCCCTTCATCGAGATGCCGCAGCGCGAGGAGGCATTACCCTTGATCACCAGAAGCCCGCCGCGCCCCGTCGCCCCGGCGTACTGGCTGGCATCACCCTCGACGATGACGGTGCCCGACATCATGTTCTCGGCCACGCCCGGCCCGGCCGATCCGGCCACGCGGATCGTCGCCTGCTTGTTCATCCCCGCGCAGTAATAGCCGGTGGAACCCCTCACGGTGATCTCGACGGGCACGTCCACCCCGGCCGCGATGGCATGGGCACCGCGGGGGTTCACCACCTCCCACGCCGTCATGTTGCCTTGTGCCTTCAGCGCGTGGAGCTGAGAGTTGAGGCCGCGCAGTCCGTTGGCGGCGAGGTCGTAGCTCTGCATCAGTGGTTCCAGAAATAGACGGTGGCCGGCTCCGGTTCCCACACCCGCGCGGTGTCGATGCCGGGCAGGCCGACCAGTGCCCGGTATTCCGAGCCGAAGGCGACGTAATGCGCGGTTTCGGCCATGACGGCGGGTTTGCAGGCGATGGGGTCGCGGACCACGCCAAAGCCGTCGCGGGTGCCGACGACGAAGGTGAAGAAGCCGTCGAGATCGGTGAGTGACGCCTGCAATGCTTCGCCGAGCGTCGCGCCTTCGCGCATCTTCCAGGTGAGATAGGCGGCGCCGACCTCGGTATCGTTCTCGGTCTCGGTGAAAACGCCCTCGTGCGCCAGGCGCCGCCGCCAGCTGTTGTGGTTGGAGAGCGAGCCGTTGTGGACCAGGCACTGGTCCGCACCGGTGGAGAAGGGATGCGCGCCCAGCGTCGTCACGGCGGATTCGGTGGCCATGCGGGTGTGGCCGATGCCGTGGGTGCCACCCATTTTCCGAAGGTCGAACCGTGAGGCGACGTCGCGGGGCAGGCCGACCTCCTTGTAGATCTCCAGCGTCTCGCCCCGGCTCATGATCCTGAGCGATGGGCGCAGGCGGGGGAGCGAGGCGCGGGCCTGTTCGGCCTTGTCGGCGGGCAGGTCGATAACGGCGTGAGTGCTTTTTTGCGTGATCGCAACAGGCGTCCCGATGGCTTCGCCCAGCGCGTTGCCAAGGCCGTCAAAGTCCGTGTCCGGCGTCGCCGATTGCACCGTGATACGGACGCGGCCCGGCTGGCTGCCGCCGTAGATGGCGATACCCGCGCTGTCGGGACCGCGGTCGGTCATGGTGATCAGCATGTCGCTCAGCATCGCGCCGAGGTCGGGTTGCAGCCCGGGATCCTTGAGGAAAAGTCCGACGATTCCGCACATGGGAGTCTCCTGCGTATGGGGGCAGGATAGGGTGAGTCGGGGGAGCGGCTCAACCTGTAAGAAACAAATATTCCTGTGCGGCAAATCTTGTTGCCCGGTTTTTCATCACTTCTGCGGGTAGGAAATGATCGACAGGTAGCGCGCGGGCAGCTTGCGCAGCACTTCCGGCCCATGCGGCGCATCGGCGTCGAAGAACAGCGTGTCACCGGGTTTCAGCGGGTAGACCTTTGAACCGTGGCGGTAATCCACCTCGCCTTCCAGCATGTAGATCGTCTCGATCCCGTCGTGCTGGAAGGCCGGAAAGGTGTCGGACGCCGAGGTGAGGGTGATCAGGTAGGGCTCCACCTGCACGCCCGACCCGTTGGAGCCGATGTGGCCGAGCAGGCGATACTGGTGTCCGGCGCGCGTCCCGCGGCGTTCGATTTCCAGCCCCTCGCCGGATTTTGTGTGGATCGCCTCGTGTACCTCCTCGAACTGGCGGAAGAAGGCGGTCATCGGGACCGACAGCGCATGGGACAGCGTTTGCAGGGTTGCGAGCGAGGGGGAGGTATTGCCGTTCTCGATCTTCGACAGCATCCCCAGCGACAGGCCGGTGCGGCGGGCGAGGTCGGCGACGGTCATGCCCGCCTTCTGACGAAAGGCGCGAACCTCACGACCGATGGCGACCTCGAGCACGCCCTCGCGGTCGTCGCGAAGACGATGGGGATCCTGGCCGAGAGGGGAGGTGGGCATGGATTACTCTCCGGGATTTCCTGAGAGTAACAATTCTTGCCTCAAGGTCAAACGGGCGCGCGCGAGTGACGCGCGCCCGTGAGCTATCAATACGTCAGCGCCTCGAAGGGCCGGCCGACCGGGATTTCCGGCGCATACTGGTTTTCGTTGATGACCAGGTCGAAGGGGAACTTCGTCCCCGGCTCCCACTGGCCGCCCACCACCGGCGTGGTCGAAACGTTCGGCACCGGACCGGTCTGGAAGTTGATCGGGCCGACGATGGTGCGGATGTCGGTCGCCTTGATCGCTTCGATCAGCGCGCCGGGGTCGGTGGGGTCGGTCGAGCGTTTCAGCACGTCCAGCGCCACTTCGATCAGGGCGTGCTTGAAGCCCATGGGCTGAACCCACTGGCGGCCCGTCTCCTCGGTGAACTTGCCGGCGAACTCCGCCGAAGTCAGCCCGTTGATGGTCGAGGTGAAGGGGTGGCCCGGCGACCACCAGATCTCGGTCGACAGCCCCTTGGCGGGAGCGCCGAGCGCCTCGACCGAACTCGGGAACAGCAGCGCCTTGGCGATGGTCGCGGCCTTGGGGCGGAAGCCGAGCTGCGCGGCCTGCACCCAGAAGGTCGTCCAGTCGGGCGGCAGGAAGATACCAGTGATGATGTCGACGCCTGCGTCCTTCAGCTTGCCGATCTGGGCGGAAAAGTCGTCCGACAACGGCTCGAACAGGCCAAGGTCGACGACCTCCAGCCCGTGGCCCTTCAGCTGCGCGGCAAAGCCCACGTCGGGGTTCGACATGGCGACTCCGTCGCTGTCGTTGGACATCATCAGGCCGACCTTGCGGTTGGTGTCGAGCTGGTCCCAGAGCGAGACGTAGCTGTCGACCACCTGCTTGCCGCCCCAGAAGAAGTGGTAAGTCCAGTCGAACCCCTTCGCCGGATCGCCACCGCGGCCGAAGAAGAAGGCGTCCCAGGGGGTGTCGCCCGAGACGGAGGGCACCTCGTTCACCTCGCACTGGTCGGTGACGGGCAGCACGGTGTCTGCGGAAGAGGACGAGAGCATCATGTGTACCTCGTCATCCAGGATCAGCTGCGAGGCGACTTCGGCGGACCGGTTGGGGTTGGACTGGTTGTCCTTGATGATCAGCTTGATGTCGTAATGGGTGCCGCCCACGTCGATGCCCTGTTCCAGCACCGGGGCCAGTTGGCCCAGTACATAGTCGTCGGCCGAGCCGAAGCCCGCGATGGGGCCGGTGGTGGGGCTGACCCAGCCGAGGCGGATTTCGTTGCCGGCGGCCCAGGCGCGGCGCGGGGCGATGACGGGGGCCGCGAGTGCGGCGGCGGTGGTGCCCAGAACCCGGCGGCGGGTCCAGAGCGACTTGGAATAGCGTGACATTGTGTTCCCTCCCTTGATGGTGCGGGGGGCACAGGCCCTCCATCCCCGCGCGCATGACGTCAGAGTGGCACAGGGTCCGAAGTCTGACAATGAAAATATATTATCTTGTTTGTGGTGCATTTTGGGGTAGTCTGGAGCGAAACGGGAGGACGGGATGGAGCAGGGCGCGGTCGCGCTGGACGTGGCGGGACTGTCGAAGTCCTTCGGGGCACTGGCGGTGACGCAGGATGTGTCCTTGCGCGTCGCCGAAGGGGCGGCGCTGGGCATCATCGGTCCGAACGGCGCGGGCAAGACGACGCTGTTCAACCTGATCTGCGGGACGATCCGGCCCGACGCGGGACGGATCACGGCGCTGGGCGTGGACATTTCCGCGATGGACGCGCGGCGGCGCTGTCACCTTGGCCTGGCGCGGACGTTCCAGGTGCCGCAGCCGTTTGCCGGCCTGACGGCCTACGAGAACGTGCTGATTGCCGCCGCCTACGGGCGCGGTCTGTCGGAGCATTCGGCTCGCCCCTTTGCAGGCGAGGCGCTGGATGTGACGGGCCTCGGGACCAAGGCGAACCGGTTGGCGGGATCGCTGACCCTGCTCGACCGCAAGCGGCTGGAGCTGGCCCGCGCGCTGGCCACCGGCCCCCGGCTGCTGCTGCTCGACGAGATCGCGGGCGGGCTGACCGAGGTGGAGTGCCATGCGCTGGTCGCGCTGATCAAGGAACTGAGGGCCACCGGCACGACCATCGTCTGGATTGAACACGTCCTGCACGCGCTGCTCGCCGTGGTGGACGAGGTGCTGGTGCTCGACTTCGGCAAGGTGATCGCCACAGGCTCGCCCGACGGCATCATGTCCGACCCGCAGGTCGCCGCCGTCTACCTCGGCCCCGACGCCGACGAGTTGGAGGCGCAGCATGGCTGAGCCGATCCTGTCCGTCGACGGCCTCTCCTCCGGCTACGGCGACTTCCAGGCGCTGTTCGGGGTCTCGCTGGATCTGGCGCCGAAGTCGATCCTCGGGCTGGTGGGGTCGAACGGCGCGGGCAAGTCGACGCTGTTCAAGGCGATCCTCGGGTTGCTGCCCCGGGCGCGCGAGATGGTGCGGTTCCAGGGCCAGCCCATCGGCGACGTGCCGACCAGGCGGCTCGCGCAGATCGGCATCGTGATGGTGCCCGAGGGGCGGCGCCTGTTCCGCTCGCTTTCGGTGGAAGAGAACCTCGTGCTGGCCGCCGAGCACGGGCGCAAGGGCGCGTGGACCGTGCAACGGGTGTTCGAATTGTTCCCGATCCTCGGCGAGAAACGCCGTCAGGGGGCGACCTCGCTGTCCGGGGGGCAGCAGCAGATGGTCGCCATCGGGCGGGCGCTGGTGGCGAACCCCGAGGTGATCCTGTTCGACGAGATTTCGCTGGGCCTCGCCCCAATCGTGGTGAACGACGTCTATGCCGCGCTGCCCGAGATCAACGCTTCCGGCATCTCGGCCATCGTGGTGGAGCAGGACGTGGACCGCGTGCGCAGGCTCGCCCACCAGCTCGTCTGCCTGAACGAGGGCCGCGTGGTGCTGTCCGGCCCGGCGGGGGATTTCACCAAGGCGCAGCTAACCGCTGCCTATTTCGGAGAATAGCGGATGGTTCTGGTCGATGCCGTGGTGCAGGGAGTGCTGCTGGGCGGGCTTTACGCGCTGTTCGCCGCCGGGCTGAGCCTGGTGTTCGGCGTCATGCGGCTGGTGAACATCGCGCATGGCGATTTCATCGTGCTGGGGGCCTACATCGCGCTGATGGTGGTCTCGCTGACGGGGCTGCATCCGTTCCTGTCGCTGGTGCTGGTGGTGCCCCTGATGGGTCTTATCGGCTACGCCCTGCAACGGTTGGTGCTGGAACGGACGATGGGCGCGGATGTGCTGCCGCCGCTGCTGGTGACATTCGGCTGCGCCGTCATCATCCAGAACGCCCTGCTCGCACTGTTCTCCACCGATGCGCAAAGGCTCTCCGCCGGACCCATCGAGACGGCAAGCCTGCCGGTCGGGAGTATCTCCCTTGGCGTGCTGCCGCTGATCACCTTCGGGGTGGCGGTGGCGCTGATCGCGGGGTTGGAGGTGGTCTTCTTCCGCTCGCGCGCGGGGCGCGCCTTCCGCGCCACATCGGACGATGCGGAAACGGCGGAGGCCATGGGTGTCGACACCCGCCACGTCTTTGCTCTGGCGATGGCGCTGTCTTTCGCGGTGATCGCCGTCGCCGCGGTGCTGCTCGCAGCGCGCTCCAACTTCGACCCCTTCGCCGGTCCTGCGCGCCTGCTCTACGGGTTCGAGGCGGTGATCATCGGCGGGCTTGGCAACCTCTGGGGCACGCTCGCCGGGGGCATCGTTCTGGGAGTCGCGCAGACGCTGGGCGCGCAGGTGTCGCCCAGCTTCCAGATCCTCGCCGGGCATCTCGTGTTCTTCCTGATCCTCGCGCTGCGCCCGCGCGGCCTGTTCCCGCGGATGGACTGAGCCATGAGTGCTGCAACCCGCGCCACCATCGGCCTGATCCTGATCGCCGCCATCCTCGCCTCCTTGCCGCTCTGGACCGGAGCGGCAAACCTGCGGCTGGTGGGGGAAATCCTCAGCTACATGGCGCTGGCGGTCCTGTGGAACCTGCTGGCGGGCTATGCCGGGCTGGTGTCGGTCGGGCAGCAGGCGTTTCTCGGGCTTGGCGGCTACACACTGTTCATCTGCACCATCTGGCTCGGGATGCCGCCGCTGGCCGCCGTACCGCTGGCGGCGGTGGCCGCCTGCCTCGCGGGCGTGATTTTCGCGCCGCTGCTGTTCCGGCTCGAGGGCGCCTATTTCGCCGTCGGCACCTGGGTGGCGGCCGAGACCGTGGCACTGATCTTCGCCGCCATCCCCTCGCTTGGCGCGGGGGCGGGCATGTCGCTGCCCGCCGCGGCGGTGAAGGGGATCGCGTCATCCAGGTCGATGCGCGAATGGCTGATCTACTGGATCATGTTGGGGCTGGCACTGGCGATCCTCGGTGGCACCTTCGCACTGATCCGCTCCAAGGCGGGCCTCGCCCTGATGGCACTGCGCGACAACCCGACTGCCGCGGGGTCGGTTGGCGTCGACATCTGGTGGACGCGGTTCTGGACCTATATCGGGGTTGCCGCCGCGACGGGTGCGGTCGGATCGGTCATCTTCCTGCAAAAGCTGCGGATTTCGCCCGATGCGGGGTTTTCGCTGAACGACTGGACGGCTATCGTGATCTTCATCGTTGTGATCGGCGGCATCGGGCGTATCGAGGGCGCGATCGTGGGGACTCTACTCTATTTCCTGTTGCGCGAGATGCTGATCGACTACGGCACCATCTACCTGATCGTCCTGGGCCTCGTCGGCATCCTGGTCATGATCTTCTCGCGCGGCGGGGTCTGGGGGCTGGTGGAGCGTCACCTCGGCTGGTCCCTGCTGCCGACGCGGCGGCTGCGGGACTGATCATGGGCGACACCATCCACAAGAGCCGGACCGAGCGCACCTGCGCCATGCTGCGCGAGGCGATCATCCGGTCGGAATACCGCCCCGGCGAGCGGCTGCGGATCGACAGCCTCGGCAAGACGCTGGACGCCAGCATCGGCGCGGTACGCGAGGCGCTGTCGCGGCTGACCGCCGAGGGGCTGGTGATCGCAGAACCGCAGAAGGGCTTCGTCGTCTCCCCGATCTCGCGCCGGGATCTGACCGACCTGACCGAGGTGCGGATGGACGTGGAATGCCGCTGCCTGGCGGATTCCATCGCCCATGGCGATCTCGACTGGGAGGCGGAACTGCTCTCGCTCCAGCACAAGCTGCGCGCGTTGGGGAGCAAGTACAAGCTGGTCGGAACAGAGGAAGAGGCGCGCTGGCATGTGGTGCATCCGGCGTTCCACGACCAGCTGACCAACGCTTGCACCAACCACTGGTGGCTGCGAATCCGCCATCAGCTCTATGTGCAGTCCGAACGATACCGGCGCCTCAGCGGTCCGCTCGACCGCGAGGGGCGCGACATCACGGCGGAACACGACGCCATCGCCGACGCGGCCCTGGCGCGGGACACCGAACGCGCCTGCGCGGCGATGCGCGACCACCTGGGCCGGACTGCGCGGATCATCCTGGAGTCGGCGATCCCGTTTTCGGACGCGGGATGACCCCCTCCCCGGCCCTCCCCCTTGCAGGGGGAGGGGAGGCGCGTTGCCTCGGCGGTTGCGCTCCGGGGATGGACGGGTCATCAAGCGGGGCATCAGCAACGGAGGGCCCGCGATGGTCAAGGGATCGTTCGACCACGTTCGGACCTGGGTGTTCGACCTCGACAACACGCTCTACCCGCCGGGGGCGCGGCTGTTCGACCAGATCGAGGTGCGGATGACGCGCTATGTGATGGAGTCGCTGGGGGTCGAGCGGGCCGAGGCGGACCGGCTGCGGAAACACTACTGGGCGACCTATGGCACCACGCTGGCTGGGTTGATGCGCGAGCACGGGGTGGACCCGGGGCCTTACCTGACCTCGGTGCATGACATCGACTTCTCGGTGCTGGAGGCGGACGCGGAGCTGGCGGCGCGGATCGGGGCGCTGCCGGGGCGGAGGATCGTCTACACCAACGGCAGCGCGCCCTACGCGGCGCGCGTGCTGGAGGCGCGGGGGCTCGCGGGGCGCTTCGACGCGGTCTACGGGGTCGAGCACGCGGGGTTCCTGCCCAAGCCGGAACAAGCGGCCTTCGAGGCGGTGTTTGCCACCGACGGGACGGACCCGCGGGCGGCCGCGATGTTCGAGGACGACATCCGCAACCTCGCCGCGCCCCACGCGATGGGGATGCGCACGGTGCTGGTCGGCCCGGTGGCGCAGGCGGCGGCGCATGTCCATCACCACACGGACGACCTGGCGGGGTTCCTGGGGCGGGTGGTGTAGACGCGTCGCTGGCCATTACCGTGCATGGGGGTGCTGCCATTGTCGCTCGGACCAATGGCGCTCCAATGGCGACCCCCGTCTCCCTTCGGTCGACTCCCCCGGAGATATTTGGAAAGAGAAGAAATCAGGGGTGTGCCTGGCTTCTTTTCTTCACAAATACTCCCGCGCGGAGCGCTTTGCGCCGCAGGCGCGAACCGGGCCCCGACACCATCGCGACGGTCGGGGTGGAGCGTAGGGTGGGCAATCTGCCCACCGACCCCTATCGCCTTTCGTTCAGCGCGTGGAAGATATGCGTGAAGGTCGCCGCGCCGAGAATCGGGATCAGCAGGTTCAAAAGCGGCACCGAGAGAGGCAGGGTCATCAGAACGCCGGCGATCCAGATGGTACCCCGGTGCTGCTTGCGCAGCGCGATGGCGCGGCTGCGCCCCACCCGGCGCATGGCGGCGAGGGTGAAATACTCGCGCCCCAGCAGCAGCCCGTTCAACCCGTAGAAGATCAGCGGCCAGGCGGGCGGGAAGGCGAAGAACAAAAGCGCGGCCACCACGAAGGCGATCGCATTCGCGCCGATCAGCAGGCCGAGGTAGTTCAGCGTGTCGCGCAGGGCGTCACCGAAGGGCACCGGCGGCGCGGGGGGCAGGTGAGGGTAGTGGCGATCCTCGACCGCCTGCGCCACGTCGTCGAGGAACAGCGAGGTGATCGCCGAGGCGACCGGGATCATCAGGAAGAAGGACAGCACCATCATGAAGATGAAGCTGGCGAAGCCCAGCAGGTCGTCGAGCCAGCGCACCTCGCCGATCATCGGGATCGTCACCGTCTCGCCGGTCAGCGACTGCACACCCCAGAGCAGCAGCGCATAGGCCGCCACCAGCAGGGCGAAGCTGAGCAGCACGCCAAGGAACAGCACCCGGCGAAAGCGCGGATCGCCGATCTGGCCGAGGGCCAGGAAGAACGCGCGGAGGATCACTCCGACAACCAGGTGGTCAGCGCCACGACATCGGGGCGGGGGCGGTCGGGCGGTTCGGCGCCTTCGGTGCCGACGTGGACGATGCCGGCGACGCGTTCCTCTCCGACCGTGCCGAAGGCGCGCGCACAGAAGGCGGCGTCATGGGCGGGCCAGCCGGTCAGCCAGCAGGCGCCCCAGCCCGAGGCGAGCGCGGCGTTGACCAGCGACAGGCAGACGCAGGCGGCGGAATAGGTCTGCTCCAGCCGGGGGATCTTCGGCGAGTCCACAGGCTTCTCGATCACCACCACGGCGAGGTTGCCCTGGTCGTATTGCCCGCGGCCCTTGGCGATATCCTCGTCGCTCTTGCCCAGTTCCGCGCCGCGGGCGGCGGCGAGCTCGGCGAGGCGGGGCATCGCCCCAGCCTCGATCACCACGAAACGCCAGGGTTCCAGCTTGCCGTGGTCGGGGACGCGGGCGGCGGCTGTGAGCAGCACCTGGAGCTCATCGCGCGACGGCACCGGGGTGGTCAGCGTCTTCGCCGGGCGCGAGCGGCGGGTCAGCAGGAAATCGAGGGCGGCGGGGTTGGGCTGGAGCATGGTGTGTCCTTTATCGTCCAGTGGGCATGTCGGCACGGCCGGCGGCGGTGTCAAGCGGCTTGCGCCTTTGCGCAGCTCCGGGCAGGCTGCGGCGCATGGCGAAACCGCGCGATCTGCCCGACCTGTCCCGCCTGGCCGTGGAGGGGGCCGAGATCGCGCTGCGGGTGACGCCGCGCGCGGGGCGCGACCGGCTTGTCGCCGACGAAGGCCTGCGGGCCTACGTCACCGCGCCGCCCGAAGATGGCAAGGCCAACGCGGCGGTGCAATCCCTGCTGGCGGCGGCGATGCGGGTCGCGCCATCGCGGCTGATCCTCGTGCGGGGGCAGGCATCGCGCGAGAAGGTGTTCCTCTACCGCGGCTTGAGCCGGTAGGCGCCCTCGGGCAGGTTCAGCGCCGCGCCGAGGTCGCGGGCCTGTTCCGGGGACAACGTGATCTTCATCGTCTGGTTGGTGCGCACATCGAACTGCTCGACCGTGATGCACTCGGCAAAGGATTGAATCACCACGTCTTCCTGGAGCGGGGCAGAGCCTTCGTCGACCAGGGTGATGACGGTTGCGTCGAAATCGTGCTCGATCGTGAACATGGCGGCAAGGTGGCGTCGGCGGTGCGGCTTTGCAAGGGGTCGTGGCGCGGTTAGGAAGGGGGCATGAAGCTGTTCCTGCCCTGTCTGCTGCTGTTGCTGGCGGCCTGCACCGATCCGGTCGTGCCGGTTGCCGGACCGCCGGGGGGCAGCGAGGCGGCGAGGATTCAGCGGGTGGTCCCGGCCGTGGAGGCGGCGGCAGAGGCGGAATGCAGGCGGCGCGCCTTCGGGCGCAACTGCGATTTCCTGATCGTGGTGGACAGCGATCCGGCCTCGCCTTCCAACGCCTACCAGACCGTCGATCCGGGCGGGCGGCCCGTCATCATCCTGACGCTGGCATTGATCGGGCAGGCGGAGAACGACGACGAACTGGCCTTCGTGGCGAGCCACGAAGCGGCGCATCACATCCGCGACCACCTCGCCCGGCGCGAGCGGGACATGATGGAGGGGGCGGTGGTGCTGGGTGGCCTTGCGTCGCTGAACGGGGGCAGCCCTGCGGATGTCGAAACGGCGCAGCGGCTGGGGGCGGTGCTGGGCGCGCGGCGCTATTCCAGGCAGTTCGAGCTCGAGGCGGACGCGCTTGGCACCGTCATCGCGGCGCGCGCCGGCTTCGACCCTCTGGTCGGCGCGGGCTTCTTCACGCGCATTCCCGATCCGGGCGACAGGTTTCTCGGGACGCACCCGCCGAATGCCGAGCGGGTGCGCATGGTGCAGCAGACGGTCGCGGGGCTGCGGTCTTGATCCACGTCAAGGCCGGGACGCGCGATTTGCGCGAGGCTTTTTCCGTCAGCAGGAGAGAGCCGATGGATATGAAACGTCACGCGGGGCTGGTGGACGACATGGCACGGGCGCTGGGCGTCGACCTGGAAGAGGCGGCGCTGCGCGGACTGGTGGATATCGACGAGATATCCGACGCGGTGCTGCGCTGCGCGGGCTGCGCCGATCCCGGCCATTGCGCGGGCGTCCTGGCGGCGCAGCCTCGGCTGGCGGCCGCGCCCGGCTATTGCCGCAATCGCGCGCTGATGGGGCAGCTGGCGGCGGCGCAGGGCGGTGTGGCGTCAGCCTGAAACGATTGACTCCGGCCACGGCACCTTTGATTTCTTCTCTTTTCGGATACTCCCCGGTTGGGCCGACCGCAGGGAGAGGGGAGCCGCGCCGCCATCTGCGGCCCTTCTCCAAGTCCAACCTGTGAAGCGGAGGCGCCTTGCGGCGCCGCGCTGCTTGTCTCGGCTCCGGCCTTGCGGCCTCCACCTCGGGCGTCAGGCCCTTGGCCTGACGCGATGCCTCCGGCGGGAGGTATTTGGGAAGAAAAGAAGCCAGGGGACAGTACGATCCCGCGGCGATCGGCTTCAGCCCAGGGGGGCGTCGGCCTTTGCGGGGCTGAGGCCGCCGATGGCCTGGATGTCGGCGATGATGGCGTCGAGGCCCTTGCCGTGGCGCAGGGCGGCGAAGTGAAAGGGGCGACCGGCGCGCATGCGGATGCTGTCGCGCTCCATCACGTCGAGCGACGCGCCGACGTGGGGGGCGAGGTCGGTCTTGTTGATGACGAGGATGTCCGAGCGGGTGATGGCGGGACCGCCCTTGCGGGGGATCTCTTCGCCCGCCGCCACGTCGATGACGTAGATCGTCAGGTCGGCGAGTTCGGGGGAGAAGGTGGCCGAGAGGTTGTCGCCGCCGGATTCGATCAGCACCACGTCGAGGTCGGGGTGGCGGTCGCGCAGGCGGGCGATGGCGGCGAGGTTGATCGAGGCGTCTTCGCGGATCGCCGTATGCGGACAGCCGCCGGTCTCGACCCCGAGGATGCGGTCGGCGGGCAGCACCTGGAGGCGCAGCAGGGCCTCCGCGTCTTCCTGCGTGTAGATGTCGTTGGTGATGGCGGCGACGGAATAGCGGTCGCGCAGGGCGCGGCAGAGGGCGGCGGTCAGCGTGGTCTTGCCGGCGCCGACCGGGCCGCCGATGCCGATGCGCAGGGGGCCGTTGGCTGAGGTCATGAGCGGAACATCCTGGAATATTGGGTTTCGTGGTTCATCGCGGCGATATCGGCGGCGAAGACCGCGCCGCCCAGCGCGTCGAGCGGGGCGTGCAGGTCGTCGCGGCAGAGCCGGTCGACGAGGGGCGAGAGGGCGTGGACGATGGCCTGGCCTTCGGTCTGGCCAAGCGGGATGGCGCGGACCGCTGCCGAGGTCAGGGCGGCGGCAAAGGCGTGGAGATACATCCGCGCCGTGGGTTCCAGCGGCAGGTCCAGCGCGCGGGCGGCGGCGCCGACGGCGACGGGGTAGGCGAGGGGCGGCAGGTCGAGGCCCCAGACGGCGTTGACGGTGCGCACGAAGGCCTCGCCCTGTTCGCCGGTCTCGGTCAGGCGTTCGGCGGCGGGGACGAGGGCCCGGGCAAGGCCATCCAGTTCGCTCAGGTCGCCGCCCTTCCAGGCCTGGGCGAGCAGGATCAGGTCGTTTCGCCCCGAGCCTTCAGTCAGGACGCGGGCGATCCAGGTCTGCACCCCGGCGGCGGAGTGCAGCGCGCCGGTGGAGACGAGCCAGTCCTGTCCGTGGCTGTAGCTGAAGGCGCCGACGGGGAAGCCCGGCGAGAACCACTGGGCCAGCGTCAGGAGGGCGGCGTCAGTGGGCGTGGCCATGGGTCCGGCCGTGGCCATAGGCGCCGCCTTCGGGGGTGAAGGGTTCCGTCACTTCGCGCACCTCGGCGCCGAGGTGGTGCAGCATGTCGGAGAGTACGTGGTTGCGCTGGATCAGCAGGCGGTCGGCTTCGATTTGGCACGGCGTGTGGCGGTTGCCGATGTGCCAGGCGAGGCGGACGAGGTCGTGGCCCTTGACCTCGAGCAGGTCTTCGGCGGCGGCGTTCACGGTGACGAGGCTTCCGTCGGCAAGCTCGAAGGCGTCGCCGTGGTCGACGGATTCCGTGTGTTCGAGGTCGACGAGAAAGCGCGCGCCCTCGGCGGTGGTCAGCACCTTGCGGCGCAGGAAGCGATCGTCATAGGTCAGGGTGCAGGCGCTGGCGGGGCCGGACCAGTGGCCCTTGCGGTGCAGGGTGCGGGCGGCGGGCAGGTCGGTCATGGGATCACTTCGAGGCTGGAGTAGGAATAGACGTCGGCCATGTCCTTGTCGTGGAACTCGGCCAGGTAGCTGAGGCCCAGTTCCGGCAGGTAGTGCAGCACGTCGCGACGCTGGGCGTCGTTTTCGTCCGGATACTGGATGGTGATCGGCATCATGTCATAGCCGCAAGCCTGCCAGGTCTGGCGGGTGGGCGTGCCGAAGGAATAAATCTGGTTCTCGGTCCCGAAGGTGCCGCCGTTGAAGGTGGCGACGGTGACGGTCCAGCTGCCGCCCGCCACCGGGTCGGGCATGTTCGCGGGATCGGGGAAGCTGAAAGTGGAGCGCGAACCGGGGTCGGGCTGGCCTTCGGTGAGGCTGACGCTTTCGACAAGGTAGATGCCGCGGGCCAAGATGGCGCGGGCGGCGGTGGCGCCGTCCTGGCTGTAGGTGGATTCGACCAGCCCCGTGGGCAGCAGGCGGAAGTCCTCGGTCTCGCCGGTGGCGGAGGTGAAGCGGACGCCCTGCGCCATGTCGGCGGCGGTTGGGCAGGCGGCCTGGGCGAGGCCCGGCAGCAGAAGCGGCAACAGGTAACGGATCACGAGCGGCCCCCCAGGCTTGCGGCTGGCGCAAGCCTAGCGGAATTCGCCGCGCGTGGAAGGTGGTTCAGATGTAGAACAGGTCGCGGAAGACATGGCGCGCGATCTCGTCGCGCCTGATGCCCTTGGCCGCGAGTTCGGCATCGCTGAGGGCATGCAGCGCGTCGATCTGGTCGCGGCGCGAGTGGCGGTCGCAATAGGCCGCATAGCCGGTGCCGACGGCGGTCAGGAAGGCGGAGAGCGTGTCGCGGAAGCTGCGCTGCGCCGGGATCGGTTGCGTGAGTGTGGTGGTGGCCATGACTGGAAACCTCGTCGTCTGGTGTTGCGGGTTTCCTCCCCTTGCGGACAAGGTAAGCGATGCTGTCCCATGGGACCAGTGCAGATGCGGCATGGCTATTATGCATGTGCAGCAATTCTTCCCAGCAGTTTGATTCAGAACAGGAAATAGCGTTGCGCCATGGGCAGAACCTCGGCCGGTTGGCAGGTCAGCAGTTCTCCGTCGGCGCGGACTTCATAGGTTTCCGGGTTCACCTCGATATGGGGCGTGGCGCTGTTGTGGATCAGGTCGCGCTTGCCGATGTTCCGGGTGTTGGCGACGGCGAGGGTCTGCTTGGCGAGGCCGAGGCGGTCGCGCAGGCCGTCGGCCTGGGCCGCCTCGGAGACGAAGGTGACGGCGGAGTTTTCGACGCTTCGCCCGTAGGCGCCCCACATGGGCCGGGTGTAAACCGGCTGGGGCGTCGGGATCGAGGCGT